>CALVHX010000001.1 GCA_944329195.1 uncultured Bacilli bacterium
AAGTTATTAAATACTAAAGACATTGCTAAATTGCTAGAAAAAAACACATGATTTTAAAATTTCATGCGTTTATCCTGACATTTTCGATGTTTTACTTTCTTAATTAAGAAAAGTCTGATATAATATTATGAGAAAGAGGTGTTATTATGATTATATTATCTGTTAATGCGGGTAGTTCATCTTTAAAATTTACAGGGTTTGAAATGCCTAGCGAAGATGTTCTAATAAGTGGTATTTTTGAAAGAATTGGTATTGATGGTAGTTTTTATACTATTAAATTAAATGGAGAGAAGACAAAGAAGACTGTTGATCTTTCTGACCATAAAGTTGCTTTTGAAATATTAATTAAGGAACTTGTAGACAATAAAATAGTTTCTTCATTAGATGAAATCAAAGGTGTCGGACATAGAATTGTACAAGGGGGATCATACTTTAGTAAAACAGAGATTGCTACTGATGATGTTGTCGATAAAATCGATGAGCTTTCTAGCTTGGCACCGCTACATAATCCAGCCGCTATTGTTGGAATTAATGCAGCAAAAGCTGTAATGCCTAATGCTCTTCAAACAGTGGTCTTTGATACTGCTTTTCATCAAACTATGAAGGAAGAAGAGTTTATGTATGCTGTTCCTTATGCTTGGTATAAAGAATATAAGATAAGAAAGTATGGAGCACACGGAACGAGCCATAAGTACGTATCTCAAAGAATGAACGAGATACTAGGTAGAAATGATACAAAACTTATCACTTGTCATATTGGAAATGGTGCTTCTATTAGTGCTGTCAAAAATGGAGAATGTGTAGACACTTCAATGGGCCTTACTCCTAATGCCGGATTGATTATGGGTACGAGATGTGGAGATATGGATGCTACTGTAGTTACCTATGCCATGGAAAAAACTGGAATGTCTCCTAAAGAAATGGATAATGTTTTAAACAAACAAAGTGGTCTTTTAGGAATTAGCGGCGTAAGTGGAGATTCAAGAGACATTGAAGAGGGAATTAAAAGTGGCAATGAAAGGTGTATTTTAGCACAGAACATGTATGTAAAGAGAATAGTTGAATACATTGCTAAATATTATGTTCTTCTAGGTGGATGTGATGCAATTATATTTACTGCAGGAGTGGGAGAAAATTCCGCTATGACGAGAAAACAAGTTTTAGATAAACTATCTATTCTGGGGGTTAAAATTGATGATGAAGCCAACAATGTTAGAGGTGTAGAACAAAAAATTACTGCTGATGATTCTAAGATTCCTGCCTATATTATTCCAACTAATGAAGAACTTATGATAGCAAAAGATACATATTCTCTTATATTGCAAGGTTAAAATGAATATATATAGAAATATTTATAGGGAAATTAAGAAATATAACAATATTGTTATTGCTAGACATATTGGAGCGGATCCTGATGCTTTAGGATCTCAATTTGGGCTTAAGGATATTATATTAAAATTATTTCCAGAAAAAAAAGTTTTTTGTGTAGGTAACCCAGCAAGTAGATTTAGGTTTTTTGGTAATTGTGATAAAATAGAAGAGATTGATACAAGCAAATCTCTACTAATTGTTCTGGATACTCCTGATATAAAAAGAATCGATTCTGCTGATATTAATAACTTTGAGTATATTATCAAAATTGACCATCATCCTTTCATAGAAAAATACGGTAATATTGAACTAATTGATGATGAGGCTTGTAGCACTAGTCAATTGATATTAGAGTTTGCCTTTGCTAATAAAATTGCTCTTGGCAGAAGCGAAGGTGAAAAATTGTATCTAGGAATTGTGGGAGATACAGATAGGTTTCTACATGACTATACTAGTACTAAAACTTTTGAACTTGTGACTAAATTGCTCAAAGAGACTGATATAGATTTTACATCATTATATAAAAATTTATATCGTAGACCCTTTGCGGAGGTTAAATTTGAAGGTTATATTTATCAAAATCTGACTTTGACGGATAATGGAGTCGCTTATATTAAAATAACTGACAAGACTATGAAGGAATTTGGTGTCGACAGTGCAGCGGCAGGTAATATGATAAATAATCTTAAATTTGTAGATGAGATTGTTATTTGGGCGTTTCTTTCCGAGGATATTAAAAGTAATTTGATTAGGGTCAATATTAGATCTATAGGACCATATATTAACCAGATTGCTACCAACTATGGTGGTGGAGGGCATAAATATGCTTCAGGTGTTAAACTTAAAACTTGGGAAGAAGCAGATAATTTAATTATTTCTTTGGATGAACTTGCCAAAGATTTTAAAAGTTAATTCTTTAGTTTGCTTTTATATAAACAGAATTATATTATTAAAATTTATTGATTATATATAAAAATATATTTTAAAAATTTAGAGATGTCTTTATATCTTTAAATTTTTTTGTGTCTATTATTTACTTTAATTTTTGAAACTATTTAATCAATAGTTTAACTTTATTTATTTCATTTTTTCATATCTAGTTTACTACATCATTATTGTGTTTTTTCATGTTTTTTCGATTTGACTTTTAAAAACTTATATGGTAGAATAAAAGACCGCTTAAGGGAAGGAGAATATATGACAAACGATTTTGCTGATATAATAAAAGAAATTAGAAAGTTTGATGTTTTTTCTATTAACGATTTAAATTATTTAATAGATAAATATGGGAAAGTGAAAACATATTCTGCGTTCAAAAAATTATTAGAAAATAAAAAAGAGTCTTCAAAAATAATAAACAAATATGTGTATGCGTATATTTCTATCAATGTTAATGATTGCGACTGTGATGACAATAAATTATTTGAGTTATTTGATATGTTTGGAGAAGAGAGTGTTTTATGCTATTTTAAAGAATTAATCGAAGAAAGTAAAAATCCCGAAGAGGTTAGAAAGAAATATAAATATGTCTGTAGTTTTTTGGAAGATTTTATATTTAAGAGCGATGATAGTAAAGATAATAGTACTGGAGAGGTTATAGAAGCAGATTATGGATATAGTGAAGATAGCATTAAGATGTATATTAAATCGATGACAAAAGAGCCACTTCTTACTCTTGAAAAAGAAAGAGAGTACTTTAGTATTTTAAAAGAAGCGAGAGAGAATATCAAAATAGCAAAATTTGAGGGCAATACCTTAACATTTACTAATGTTTTTCAAGTTGTTCTTTCAATTAGAAAGTATGACCAGGTCGATAAACTGCGTAAAATAAGCGAACATTTAACTTCCTTTAATAAAAATATTATTGACAAATTTATTTTGTTGTGGAAAAAACTTAATGGAAAAAATAAAGAAAATAATATTGTTCCAAGTGAAAAAATATTAAAAAGTGAAATGGAGATTAACTCTACAAATATTGAACCTATACCAGAAAAAGACTTTGATGAGCAGTTAGACTATATTGTGGCTTATATAAGTTCAAGAAAAAAAATTACTGAAGCGAATTCTAGATTGGTTATTAGCATTGCAAAAATGTATTGTCGAAGGAATTATAGCGAGTTTTTGGATTTGTGTCAAGAAGGAATGATTGGACTCATGCGTGCTATTGATTTGTTTGATCTAAACAAAGGAAATAAATTTTCTACGTATGCTACTTGGTGGATAAGACAAGCTATTACAAGAAGTATTTCCGACAAATCATCTCTTGTTCGAATTCCAGTACATATTGGTGAAACTTTAAAAAGATATGAGAGAGCTCAAAGACAACTGTCCGCGGTATTGGGTAGAGATCCTTCAAATAAGGAAATTGCAGATTTTTTAAAGATGAATATAGAAACAATAAATGAAATAAGCAAATTATCCGCAATGAGCCTTCCTTTATCTTTAGAAACTCCTTCTTCGCAAGACGATGGATCCAAAACAATTGGAGACTTTATTCCGGCAAATACACCAGATCCAGAAGAAGTAACTATAAAAAGACTAAAGACAGAACGTTTGATAAAAGAGTTAAATAAATTAGATCCTAAATATAGATATATTCTAGAGGCAAGATTTGGTATTAACGATGAAGAGCCAAAAACATTGAATGAAATTGGAGAACAATTGGGAATTACTAGAGAACGGGTAAGACAAATTATAAATAAATCTATAAGAATACTTAAAAGAAGATTAGAAACAAACGGCTCTTTGTTAGATAGAGGTGTTAGAAAATAATTTGATACAGACGATTTTGTTTTGTATCTTTTTCTTTTGTTTTGTATCTTTTTCTTTTGTTATTTTCAAAATTTAATAAAAGTGATATAATTAACTAGGAAATGAGGAATAATATGTTAGTAATAAAAAACCTTAATGTGACTGCAAATAATAAGAAAATACTTAATGATTTTAATTTAACTATTAATGATGGAGAAATACATGCTATTATGGGACCTAATGGTGTTGGAAAGTCAACTTTATCAAGAGTTATGATGGGAGACGCTAATTATGAAATCACTTCTGGAGAAATGTACTTTAATAATGATAATTTACTTCCTTTATCAACTGACGAAAGAGCAAAAAAGGGAATCTTTTTAGCTATGCAATATCCTATGGAAATTGAAGGAGTATCTAATCAAGATTTTTTAAGAACCGCTATTTCCTCTATTAATAATAAGAGAATTGGTTTATATGACTTTATTTTAAAATGTGAAAAAGGCGCAGAAGAATTATCGATGAATAAAGAGTTGATTCATAGAAATTTAAATGTTGGATTTTCTGGAGGAGAAAAGAAGAAAAATGAAGTTTTACAGATTAAATTGTTAATGCCAAAATTTATTATTTTGGATGAGCTAGACTCCGGACTTGATGTTGATAATTTGAAAATTGTAGGAGAAAACATAAAAAAATATAAAGATGATAATAAAAATACATCTATCTTGATAATTACGCACCATCCTAAAATTTTAGAGTACTTGAATCCCGACTATGTACATATAATGGAAAATGGTAAAATTACTAAATCTGGTGATTATAATCTTGCTATAGAAATAGAAAAATTTGGATATGTAAATAGGGATAAAGACTTAACTGAAGAGGAAAAATATGAATAAAATAAATGTAGTAAACAACATGATTATTCCTTTTATTGACAATAATGTCATTATTAATGGTAATTCTGTTGATTTTTTAGGTAATGGCGACTATTTTATCGAGTATATTGAATGCGATAATGTAGAAATTGAATTTAATATTAAAAGTAATGTTTGTATTCAATTATTTGAATTTTCAGGTAACAAAGATCTTTCTATTAATGTTAAGTATAGCTTAAACGATAACTCTTCGATAATTGTAAATAAATTTTATGGAAATAGAAATACTGACGAGACTGTCAATATTTATTTAAAAGGGAGCAAAGCTAATATTAAATATAATTTTTCAAGTATTAGTAGTAATGCTGATAACTATTTGATTAATATTTATCATTTAGATAATAGAACTAAATCTGATATTTTCAATAGAACTGTTGCTAAAGAGGGAAGCTCTAACTTCTTTGATATTAATAGTTATGTCGAAAATGGTATTTACGATTGTTATTTAAATCAAAGCACAAAAATAGCCACCCTTGGTGAATCAAATAATAGAATTAATCCTAATATGTTTATCAGTGAGAATAGTACTACCGCTATTCACTCGTCTGTTATTGGTAGTATTAGCGGAGATGATCTATTTTACCTGATGTCAAGAGGAATTACTTATGATGATGCCATTAATTTGATTATTAAAGGAATGCTTCTTTCAAATATTAACAACAATATGGAAATTAGGGAAAAAATTCTTAAAATTTTAGAAAATAGGGAGGTGAATAGATGAACAGAGAAGACTTTGAAATATTACGTAATGGGATTATATATTTCGATAATGGAGCTACTACTTTAAAACCAAAATGTGTACGAGACGCTATAATCAAATACTATGATGAATATTCTGCCAATGCACACAGAGGTGATTATAAGATAAGTAGTATTGTCGATAGTTTATATGAAGAAACTAGGGAAAAAGTAAAAAATTTAATTGGAGCTAAAGAAAGCTCTGAAATTGTCTTTACTAGTGGTACCACTAATAGCATGAATATGATTGTTTTTGGATTCTTTAAGAATTATTTAAAAAAAGATGACGAAGTTTTAATTACTTTAAGTGAACATGCCGCAAATATTATACCTTGGTTTATTTTACAAAAAGAAATTGGTATTAAAGTAAAATATATTGATTTGGATGACAACTACGAAGTTTCAATAAAAAATTTCGAGAAAGCGATTAGTGATAAAACGAGAGTTGTATCTCTTGCACATATTACTAACGTTGTTGGCGATGAAAGACCTATTAGAGAAATTAGCAAAATTGCTCATAATAATAATATTTTGGTTGTTGTTGATGCTGCACAATCGATTGCCCATAAAAAAATTGATGTTCAAAATGATGATATTGATTTTTTGGCTTTTTCTGGCCATAAAATGTATGGTCCTACGGGAATAGGTGTATTATATGGAAAGTTCGATTTGCTTGATAAGATGACTCCTATTAATTATGGTGGTGGAATGAACGCTATGTTTACAAAGGATGGTTATGTCGAACTAAGAGAAATTCCTACGAGACTTGAAGGCGGAACCCCTAATATTGAAGGAGTATTAGGTCTTAATGCTGCTATTTCTTTTATCGAAGATATTGGACTAGATGTAATTAATACTTACGAAAAAAAATTAAGAAACTATTTGATAAATGAATTATCAAAATTAGATTTTATTGAATTATATAATAAAAATGTCAATTCTAACATTGTTGTCTTTAATATTAAAGGAGTATTTGCTCAAGATACAGCTATATATTTGGATAAGTACAACATATGTGTAAGAGCGGGCAATCATTGTGCAAAAATTCTCGATAGCATCTTTAAAGTGGGTAATACGGTAAGAATTAGTCTCAGCTTCTATAATAGTAAAGAAGAGGTCGATTTACTCATAAATGTTCTTAAAAATAGTGAAAATATATGGAAGGAAATAATATAATGGATAAAGATATTAAAAGAAGTATTATTTTAGATAATTATCAAAATCCCAATAAAAAGAAAACGAGTGGTGATGATTATATTAAAATTAATACAAGAAATGTCAGTTGTATCGATAACTTGGATATTTATTTGAAAGTTAAAAATGGTATTGTCGAAGATGCTACATTTGAAGGAGAAGCTTGTGTTATTAGTATATCATCTACTAATATTCTTATTAATCTAATTGTGGGAAAAAATAAAAATGAAGCTATTAACATTATTGATAATTATCTAAAAATGATAAATGAAGAAGATTACGATAAAGATTTGTTAAAAGAACTTAATGTTTTTGATGATACTGGTAGACAACCATCGCGAATTAAATGTGCTACATTAAGTGCATGTGGGATAAGAGATTTCTTGAGTAAAGATAATCACTAAAATTCTAAAAGTGGTTATCTTTTATTCTTTTTTATCAACTTTTTTGTAATTTAAAGGTGTAAATATTTTATATCTAATTTTATTTGTAAAACTTATGTAAAAATATTTAATTTAGTTTTTTTTTTTGATAGAATAATAGTTAGGAAGTTTGGTGGTAGCATGCAGGAAAAAATGAAAAAATTACTCGATCAGATTGGAATGAAAAACGATTTTCTAGAAAATAGTGATATTAAAAAAGTTTTTGTTTATGATAGTGATAAAACGTGGCATTTCATAATAGAAAATGATGCTATTTTACCTCTTCATATCTATAATGAATTTTTAGATAAACTTAAATGTACATTTAGCGAGGTTAAAGAAATTAGACTTACTATCGTAGTAAGTAATGTTGATGATAAATACTTAGATGATTATTTTAGCATGCTTATAAATAAATTTAGTAATGAAAGTTATAAATATAGAGTCTTTTTGGATAGAACACTAAAAGTCACAGATAGTTGTTATGTATTTGAAGTTGATAATAAGGCTGAATATTCTTACTTGATAGAAAAAATTGAATATATTAATTCTCATTTACGTGATTTTGGATTTAATAAAAAAATTGAAATTGTCATAACTACAGATAGAGAGAAGGAATTACTTAATAGAATCGAAAGTGAAAAGATAATGGAAATTCCTAATTCTTCTTTAGAAAGAAGTGTTAAGAATGAAATGAAAAAAGATGAAAAAAAGAGTTTTAGGCCTAAAAAAGATACTAGTGTTACTCCTATTAAAGATATTTTATATGAGGTTGATAATATTACTATTGAAGGAATGATATTTGGAATAGAGATGTTTGAAGCAAAAAGTGGCTATAAAATTATTACAATAAAAGTTACAGATAATAGTGATAGTATTTATGTCAAAATGTTTACTAAAGATGATGAAGAATATGCCATGATAAAGAAATTATTAAAAGAAGGCTCTTGGTATAACTTTTATGGGAAAGTGCAAATGGATAGATTTGCTAATGAACTTACTTTCACTACTAGGTATAAAGATGTTGAAAGAATTGAAGGCCCTCCTGTTCAGAAAATTGAAGATAACGAAGAAGTTAAAAGGGTCGAACTTCATGCTCATACAATGATGAGTCAAATGGATGGTATTACTAAAATAGACCTAAATAAACATACATGTGAACTAGTAAGTAAATGTATTGAAATGGGTTATAAAGGTGTTGCTATTACTGATCATAATGGTTGTCAGGCATTTCCTATCGCCTATGGTATTATTTCTTCTTATAATAAAAAACAAGATGATCCTAGTAAGAAATTCAAAGGACTTTACGGTACTGAACTTACTTTGGTAGATGATACCGTAAACATTGTTATTAGACCTGATGATAGAGATCTTGCTTCTTCGACATATGTAGTATTTGATACTGAAACTACTGGATTTAATGCCGGTGGTGGAGATGTTATGATTGAAATAGGAGCTGTTAAAATTAAAGAAGGGAATATTATTGATAGATTTGATGAACTTATTGATCCTAAAAGACATATCCCAGATAGAATAACGGAGCTTACTTGTATTACTGATGAGATGGTTAAAGGAAAGGATGACGAAGAGACTGTAACAAAAAAGTTTTTGAAATGGGCCGGAGATTGTCCTATGGTTGCTCACAATGCGAAATTTGATATTTCTTTTATAGAAATGGCTATGAAAAAATATGATTTGGGAGAATTTAATAATACTGTTATCGATACTTTAGAACTTTCTAGAGCAATCGATACGGGATATGCTAGACACAGTTTATCTGCTCTTGTTAAAAGATACAATGTTCCATGGGATGAAGATGCTCATCATAGAGCAGACTATGACGCCGAAGGAACCGCTCAAGTATTTTATAAGATGATTAGTAAGCTTACGATGCAAAATTTTAATAAAATAAGTGACTTAGATAAATTGATTTCAAAAGATGAAATATACAAATTTGGTAGAACATATCATTTTAATGCCATTGCTTTAAATAAAAAAGGTCTTAAGAACTTATTTAAAATAATATCACTTGCTAATACTACCTATCTTTATAAAACACCTAGAATACTTAGAAGTAAACTTAATGAACTTCGTGAGGGTCTTTTAATTAGTAGTGGCTGCTACGAAAGTGAAGTATTTATTGAAAGTAGAAGCAAAGAAGGAGAAGAGCTTACTAATATTATTAATTTTTATGATTTTGTTGAAGTACAGCCTCCAGAAGTTTATAATCATTTGATTCAAACTAGCGATTTTAAAAATGAGGATGAACTTAAGGCGCATATTAAAAAAATTATTAATGCCACAAAAGAAGCTGGAAAAATTATTGTCGCTACTGGCGATGTGCATCATTTTAGAAAAGAAGATAAAATATATAGAGAGATTATTGTCAATCAAAAAGTTCCTGGTGGCGGAAGGCATCCTTTAGCAAAAAGTAGTATTACTAATATTCCATCTCAACATTTTAGAACTACTAGAGAAATGCTAAATGATTTTGCATTTTTAGGAGAGGAATTAGCTTACGAAATTGTTGTCAGTAATACTAATAAAGTTTTAGAGATGGCTGATGAGATTGAAGTTATTATTGATACTGGTGGTATTCCTTTTTCTCCAAGGATTAAAAGTGATGATGGAAAATCCTATCTAGATTGTCCAAGTGTTGTTACTGACCTGGTATTTGCTAAAGCTAAAGATTGGTATGGCGAAAATTTACCACATAATATTGAGGAAAGAATTGCTACAGAATTATATGGAAATATTGTGTATAAATGTTGGGAAGAAAAGATTAAGGAAGAATATTCTGATCTTTCTACAAGTGAACTAGAAGAAAAATTATTTGAAAATTTACATAAAACATTGGTAGAAGGATTTGATTGTGTTAAAGGTTTAGTAAAAGAATATGTTAAAAAACATTGGAGTGAAGAAGATGGCTTACTAGAAGATGAAACTATCGATAAAAAAGTTAAAAAAGAACTTGGTGGTATTATTGGCGGTGGATTTGATCCGATATATTTGATTGCACAAAGATTGGTTAAACATTCTAACGATGATGGATATTTAGTTGGTTCTAGAGGGAGTGTCGGTAGTAGTTTTGTTGCCACTATGATGGGAATTACTGAAGTTAATCCCCTTCCTGCCCACTATAGATGTCTGAACTGTAAAGCAAGTATCTTTAAAGATGAAAATGGAAAAGATTTGGGTGCTACTTATTCATGCGGATTTGACTTACCAGATAAGAAATGTCCTAATTGTGGCAGTGATCTTTATAAGGATGGACAAGATATGCCTTTTGCTACATTTCTGGGATTTAATGCTGATAAAGTTCCTGATATTGATCTTAACTTTTCTGCTTTGAATCAAGCTTCTGCACATGAATATACAAAAGTGTTGTTTGGCGTAGATAATGTTTATAGGGCGGGAACTATTGGTACTGTTGCAGAAAAAACTGCTTTTGGTTTTGTCAAGGGATATTTCGAAGATAAAGGAATTACTAACAAAAGAAATTGCGAGATAGAAAGATTGGCAATAGGTTGTACTGGAGTTAAAAGGACAACTGGACAACATCCTGGCGGTATTGTTGTTGTTCCTGATTATATGGATGTGTTTGATTTTACTCCTTTTCAATTTCCTGCTGAAGATTCTAGTAGTGCATGGCGAACAACGCATTTTGACTATCATGCTATAGACCAAGATCTATTAAAACTGGATATTTTAGGGCATTCAGATCCAACACAGCTTAGATTGATTCAAGAGCTTTCTGGTACTGATGTGTTGAAAGTTCCTATGGATGATAAGGATACTATGAGTATTTTTACTTCTACGAAAGTCCTTGGAGTTACTAACGAGCAAATTATGTGTGACACTGGTACTCTTGGTATACCTGAATTTGGTACACCATTTACTATTAGTTTAGTATATGAAACTAAACCAACTACCTTTGCTGAACTAATCAAGATATCTGGTCTTTCTCATGGTACTGATGTGTGGGTCGGCAATGCTCAAGAACTGATTAGAAAAAATATTGTTCCATTTAAAGATGTTATTGGTTGTCGTGATGATATAATGGTTTATTTAATGTATCGAGGTGTCGAACCAATAAAGGCGTTTAAAATAATGGAATTTGTTCGTAAAGGAAAAGCTAGTAAGGATGCCGAAACTTGGGCAAAACACAAGGAAACTATGAAAAAAGCGGGTATTGATGATTGGTTTATCGATAGTTGTTATAAGATTAAATATATGTTTCCAAAAGCACATGCAGCAGCCTATGTCATTAGCGCATTTAGAATTGCTTGGTATAAAGTGCATATGCCTGTTTACTTTTATGCTAGCTGGTTCTCTACTAAAGCTACTGATTTTAATATCGATGTCATGATAAAAGGATATGATGATATTAGGAACGCTCTTATAGAAATAGAAAATAAAGGATTCGAAGCTTCAAACCAAGAAAACGGAGTATCTGAATGTTTAAAAGTTGCTTTAGAAATGAGTGCTAGAGGAATTAAAATTGCTAAATATGATTTATATAAGAGTAGAGGGATGATATTTACTGTCGAAAATGATAATACTATTAATCCACCTTTTAAGGCTATTGATGGCTTAGGCGACGTCGTTGCTAAAAATATTGAAAATGAAGCTAAAAAAGCCCCTTTTATTAGTATTGAAGATTTTCAGACAAGATGTAAAGTATCGCAAACGCTTATTGAAAAAATGCGTTCGATGGGTATTTTTGATGGTATGCCTGAGACTAGTCAGTTAACTTTATTTTAAAATATTTCCCAGATTATTTCCCGGGAAATATTTTATTTAAATTAATTTATATTTATTTATGGAACAGTATACATATATTTAATTTATCATAAATTAAGAAGGATAAAATTATTTCCCGGGAAATAATTTTTATGATAAATAAAAAATAATTACGTGGTAAGATATGATAAATTGCTTTATTTTAAATTTTTTGGTAAAATTGTCATAGAAAGACTTGGTGATATGATGAAAAAAATAGTTTTGGTGGATGGTAATAACTTGTTATTTAGAAGTTATTATGCTACAGCCTATAATGGGAATATTATGAGAAATAGAGAAGGATTTCCTACTAATGGGATATATGGTTTTGTAAATATGATGAACAAAATAATTCATGAAGAAAAACCAGAATATATAATGGTAGCTTTTGATGTTGGAAAAACTTTTAGGCACGAAAAATATGAGAAATACAAAGATGGCCGCAGGGAAACTCCAGAAGAACTTAAAATGCAATTTCCTGTAGTTAAAAAGATTTTAAATGCTATGGGTATCAAACATTTGGAATGTGCTGGTTACGAAGCTGATGATATTATTGGTACTATATCATTATGGTGTGAAAATGATCCTAATTATGAGGCGTTGATTGTCAGCAGTGATAAAGATTTACTACAGCTTATTAGTGATGAGACTGTTGTTAAACTTCTAAAAAGTAAAGATTATATTATGATGGACAAAAAAATGTTTGAAAATACTTATGGTTTCGAACCAATAAAAATGATTGATTTAAAAGCTCTAATGGGTGATTCTTCAGATAATATTCCGGGTGTTAAAGGAATTGGAGAAAAAGGGGCAATTAAGCTATTAAATGAATATGAATCTTTAGATGATATTTATAAAAATATAGATAATATAAAAGGAAGTATAAAAACAAAATTAATTGAAGGTAAAGATGATGCTTACTATAGTAGAGAATTAGTAACTATCTGTAGAGAAGTTCCGTTAGATATATCTTTTGATGAATTGATATACAGAGGTGAAAATTCTGATGAATTAATTGATATTTACAATGACTTGGGATTTTATTCTTTATTAAAAAATATTAATACAAATAGTGAAATTTTATATAATGATGTCAAAAAAAATGATATTAGAATTGTTACTGATATAAAAGATGTTGTTATTGATGAAGATACATCTATTTACATAGATACAACTAGTGGTAATTATCATGATGCTGTAATTAATGGTATTTCACTTTATAACAGCAAGGTTTCTTATTATATTCCTTTTGATATTATAAAAGATAATATTAGTGTGCTAAACAGTAGTTATATTAAGTTTACATATGATTTGAAAAAACTAGTTGTTATGTTCAATAAATATAATGTAAATTTTGAAAATATTTATTTTGATGCAATGATTAGTGGTTATTTACTTAATTATAACGTAAAAGATGACATTTGCTATTTAGCAAAAGATCTTGATTTTAATATCCCTTTCTATAATAAAAAGGAGATTTTAGATATTGACGAAATTGCTAGAAGAGATGTTTTAAAAGCCAAGTTTATATATGAAATAAAAAATAAGTTTTATGAAGAAATGATAAAAGAAGAATCTATCGACTTATTTGAAAAAATAGAAATGCCTTTAGCTAGAGTTCTTGCTAAAATGGAAATAGAAGGTATTTTAGTTAATAGAGCCGTATTAGAAGATATGGGAAAAGAAATTAAAAATAAACTTCAAATTATTACACGTGATATTTATAATTATGCGGGTATTGAATTTAATATTAATTCTCCGAGACAACTGGGTGAAGTTCTATTTGATAAATTGAAACTTCCGTTTGCTAAAAAAAACAAAATAGGATATGTTACAGATATTGATATACTAAAGAAATTAGCTAATTATCCGATCGTGAGCAAAATTTTAGAATATAGAAGTCTATCAAAACTTTATTCTACCTATATAGAAGGAATTATAAACTGTATTAGAGAAGATGGTAAAATTCATACTATTTTTACACAGACACTTACTAGGACGGGTAGGTTGTCTTCAATTGAACCTAATTTACAAAATATTCCTATGAAAAGTGAATATGGTAGATTAATTAGAAAAGCTTTCATACCAGAAGAAGATTCTGTCATTATGTCTTCTGACTATTCGCAAATAGAACTTAGAGTCTTTGCCCATTTATCGGGAGTTAAAGATTTAATTGACGCTTTTAATAAAAATGATGATATTCATATGAGAACCGCTATGGACATATTTGGTGTGATTGAAGAAGACGTCACAAAGAATATGAGAAGACAGGCTAAAGCAGTTAATTTTGGGATTCTTTACGGTATCAGTAGCTTTGGTTTATCGGAAGATCTTGGAATTTCTGTTAAAGAGGCAAAAGATTTTATTGATAAATATTTTGAAACATATCCCGGCGTAAGAGATTATATGGATAAAGAAATAAAAGATGCTACTAAAAATGGTTTTGTTAAAACAATTATGAATAGAAAAAGAATTATTGAAGAACTTAAAAATTCTAATCGCAATATTAGAAGTATGGGGGAAAGGATGGCTCTTAATACTCCTATTCAAGGATCGGCTGCAGATATATTAAAAAAAGCGATGGTAGAAATTGATGAGGAATTTAAAAAGCAATCTATCAAAAGTAAAATGTTACTTCAAGTTCATGATGAACTTATATTTAATGTATATAATGACGAAATTGATAAAGTTAAGGATATTGTGTATGATATTATGACTAATACCTATAAACTTTTAGTACCTCTTGATGTTGATATTGAAATGGGAAATAGTTGGTATGAGGCTAAATAGCAAAAATTATTTCCCGGGAAATAATTTGGGAAATAATTAATTAGAAGGAAGTGGATAATTATGCCAGAACTACCTGAAGTAGAAACAGTAAAAGAAGCTTTGAAAGCTAAATTAATAAATAAAAAAATTATTGGAATAAATATTTTATACGATAATATTATTGCTTATCCATCAAAAGAAAAATTTATTTATGAAATTCAAAATCAAACTATCAATGATATGAAAAGAAGAGGAAAATTTTTGATTTTTGACTTAGATGATTATTATTTATTATCCCATCTTAGAATGGAAGGTAAATATTTCTTTAAAAATAATAATCAGAGTATTGAAAAACATGAACATATTATTTTTAAATTAAATGATAACGAGGAATTAAGGTACATGGATACAAGAAAATTTGGAAAAATGTACCTTATCGAAAAAAATAACATTGATAATATTGGTCCGCTTAAAAGTTTAGGTCTTGAACCTTGGGATGATAAATTAACTAGCAAATATCTTTTAGACAAATACAAAAGTAAAGGCATTCCTGTAAAGACAGCATTATTAGAACAAGATATTATTGCCGGTATTGGGAATATATATGCAGATGAAATTTTATTTTTAAGTAAAATTAATCCTTTGAAAAAATGTAATTTAATTACTGAAAAAGAAACTAAAAATATTATAAAATATACGAGAGAAGTACTAGAAAACGCCATAACAAAGGGAGGAACTACTATTAGAAGCTATAGCTCTGTAGATGGAGTACATGGTCTTTTTCAACAGGAACTGTTAGTTCATGGAAAAGATAAAGAGAAGTGTCCTTATTGCTCTTCACAAATAAATAAGATTAAAGTTGGGGGAAGAGGTACTTACTATTGTCCACTTTGTCAAAAATAATCATTTACAATAAATTTACATAACTTTTGTAACCTATTTGGTTACATTTTTCTTTTTTTGTTGACTTTAATAATATTGTGTGATAGGTTAAATTTGGTGATATAATGAATGATGAATGCTTTAGAAAATCTCTCATCGAAATTACTGATAAAAATTTATTAAATAACTTTGTCAATGAAATTTTTGGTTATGATTTAAAAAATGATCAATACGTTTATATTCAATATAAGATTGTTCATGAAAACATTGTAATTAATATATATGATAATAGTTATAATAATAGATTTAAAGCTTTTATTTTTACAACTAATAGTAATTTAGAAAGCAATGGAGATATTAAATATATTAATATTAATCATTGCTATAATTCTTATAAAAATAATGTAATTGATAGTAAATTGGACTTAATTGGTTCATTACTTATTTCAAAAAGTAATGATGAAAAAAAAGAGATTATTTCTAAGCTATTCGATAATGATATAAAAAATATTTTATTTAAATACTTTATTACTTAATTATTTATACCTTGTTATTATTGGTCTTTTTTCATATTCTCTTTTTATTAAATTAGAGTCTGTTTCTAAGGAATATATTTTTGTTGCTACAAGTTCTATATCTAGTATTTTAGATATATTTTTTTTATAACTTGTTATTATAGGGATAGTTATTTGTTTCTTTATTTTATTTAAATATTCTTGTCCTTTTTTGGAAAAGCCTAAGATCCGAAGATAATCTATATCTAACTGCCTAACTGACTCTTTAGTAAGACCAATGAGAATATGCAGAAGCATACGAGAAATTTTATTATAAGTATATCTTTTTGTCTTTACTTTCATTATTAAATCAGTGTAATTTTCTGCAAATTCTATATTTTTCAAAATTCGATTTTCTATTCCTTCGTCTACTGTCTGATATTTTCTAATCATCTTGTCTTCTAGTAATATTTTATATTTTAAATAAGGAAAATAATTATTCATTGCTACTTTATATAGGTATTTTTCGGAATATGGTATTAGTTTGTCTATTTTTTTTCCATTTAAAAATCTTTTTCTAATAGCTGTAGCAGAGGCTATATTACCTTTAATTTTTGTACTATGATAATTATTTGTTCTTGGAATATTTTTTATTTCTATTTTTTTATTTGAAAGCATTATTTGTTTTATGTAAGATAATGCTAAAAGATCATTTGGACTATCTATCCTTACTCCTATTAGATCTTCAATTGCTTTATTAGCCGCTGTTGGATAACTTATTCCTTTATTTAAATATTCTTTAAGTCTTTTATCATACTCTTTATTATTTAACTGAAAAGTGGCAGCTTGTTTTATTTTTTCTATTGAAAGCGATTCTGTGCCGAATACTAATGTATCTATCTTTAGTTTTTCTAATATTGATATTGCTCCTTTTGCAAATACATCAGATGATTGTACTGCATAGACAAAAGGGAGCTCTAAAACAATATCGATTCCGTTATCTAAAGCAATTTTTGTTTTATCCCACTTATTAAGAACTGAAATTTCCCCACGCTGTGTAAAAGAAGTTGCTAAAACTGCTATTATTATACTATCTTGATATATTTTTTTTATTTCGTTTATTTGATATAAATGTCCATTATGAAAAGGGTTATATTCCGCTACTAAACCTATTATGCGCATATTTATCACCAAATATATAATATCATAGTTGGCTTGATAATGCAAAATTAATATTGCAGTTAAGCTGTTTCATATGATATAATATGCATATATTATTTGAAGTGAGGAAGTTATAAGTTATGTTTAATTTTTTAAATATATTTGAAGAAATTATTATTGATGTTGGAAAAGCATATCCTGATTGGAAAAATGTCTATAATATTATAGGTAATGTTATTACTATGATGCTTGCATACAAAACTATTTATTGGATTATTGGCGTTTTTTTTACAAGAAAATTTAAACCTGCTAAAAATAAGCATACGTATGCTATTGTTATTCCAGCAAGAAATGAAAAAAATGTTATTGGTAATCTTCTTGATAGCATTAAAAAACAGGACTATCCTAAAGAGTTACTTACTGTTTTTGTCATAGCGGATAACTGTACTGACAATACGGCAGAAATTGCTAGAAGTCATGGAGCTATTTGCTACGAAAGATTTGATGATGAACATAAGACTAAAGGGTTTGCTCTTCAATATTTATTTGAAAAGATCGAAGAAGATTATGGATGTATGTCATTTGAAGGGTACTTTGTATTTGATGCTGATAACTTATTAAAAAGTGATTATATTTCTCGAATGAATGATGCCTTCGATGCTGGTGAAAAAATAATTACTTCGTATAGAAATACTAAAAACTTTGATGAAAATTGGATTGCATCCACTTATGCTCTACATTGGATTAGATCTATTAGAAGTAATCATAGAGCAAGATCAGTACTTAGACTTGCCACTAATATACAGGGAACTGGTTTTTTATTTACAAATGAAATTGTAAAAAATGGATGGAAATATACTTCGTTAACTGAAGATAGAGCCTTAACTGCGGACGCCGTGGCGCAAGGTTACAAGATTTCTTATCAGGATGCTGCTGAATTTTATGATGAACAGCCAACTAATTTAAAAGTTGCTCTAAGACAACGTACTAGATGGTCAAAAGGTCATTTGATGGCTTTTGTCGAAACTGGTCCTTATTTATTATTAAATATATTCACTGGTAAATTATTTTTGAAAACTAGATGGAAAGAAAAAGAAGAAAAAAAACAAAAAAAGAGTTTTAAGGATATCGTACTTGCTATTATTGAATCTATAAGACACCGCTTTGCTTCTTTTGATACACTATTACAACTTACTCCTTTCTCGGTATTTAATTTGGCTAGATGGTTTATTGTGTGCGTTGTAATGTATGGTTGTTTTTGTTATAGTAATGGTATTGATAGTAGTAATTTGTTTGGTGGGGGAACTTATTTGGCAAAACTACTTAGAAGTTTATTTGAAATAAAAATATCTACTGTTCCCGGTATTAATGCTCTTTTTGTCGGTATGCTTGTATCTATATGGCTTAGAATTTTTTATAGAATTGGTATGTATATTCAAAATATGTGGATGGCTATATATTTATTTATTATAGAAAGAAAAAGAATTAAAAAGATTCCTTTAAGAAAAAAAATTTTATATACTTTGACATGGCCGACATTTGATATTATTGGTAGATATACTACATACGCGGCACTATTTATGAAGGTTACTTGGAAACCGATTCCTCACGATAGTAAAGTTACAATTGATGATATTAGCAAAGAAAAAAGTGAATAAAGTTATTCGCTTTTTATATACTCTTATCATCTTTATTTTTTATTGTTTTAAAATAATTGTACTTCAGTGTTAAATCGTTTTTTCTTATAAGATAATTTATATAATAATTTTTATCTTCGAGATTTATTTGATTAATATTTTTATTATTTGTAACTATTCCTCCATCGACATAAACATTTCCGTCATACCAAGAGTAATCACTAAAGAAGACAATACCTTGATAATTGTTATTTAGGGCATCAGCACCAATATAGTAATTCGGATGATATTCATTACCAAACAAATTTAATAATGTTGGTAAAATATTTAATTGTGATGTTACTTCTTTTACTGTTTTTTTATCAATATTGTTTTTCCATATGAAGAAAGGAGTTTTGTTTATTAAATTATTATTTGTCTCTTTATATTTTTCTAAAATTGTTTGATCAGATAAAGTATACAAATAATGATCGGTAAACACCGCTATTACAGTGTTATCAAGAATACCTTCTTCTTCTAATTTTTTCAATAGTAATTCAATCATGTAGTCTGTTTCTTTAGCTTGTCTTCTAGCACAATCTTCTTCTGTCATAATAGGAAGTATAGTGTCTTCTGGTAACTCTTCAAGATTGTTTTCTTTTTTTATATCTTCTTCAACTAATATTTTACATACTCCTCTTTCAGTAGTAAACGGCATGTGAGCAGAATAAGTTATAATATAATTGACAAATTTTTCTTCACTGAACATTTTTTCAGAAAATTCTTCATTAAGTATTAGTTCTCGGTCTAACGTATAACTTTCATCTGTATACGTTTCTAGATCTTGCAGTCCATAGTAATTGTCATATCCCCAATTTTTGTAGTTTGTTCCGCGCGAATAGTACTCACTAGTATTCATATGAAAAGCATTAACTGTATATCCTTCTTTTTTAAAAAGATGGGCCAAAGAATATGTAAATTCATTCTTGTTAAAAGAATATGCATTTTGTGTGTACGATAATGGTGTTATGAATCCTGTATTAACTGCAAATTCAGAATTAAATGTTGAACCGCCTCCATTATAATATGAATAATGATTGGAAAAATTAATAGAATTGTTCATCATGTTATACAGCGTTGGGGTATCTTCTTCCGTTATAAGCCAATTATCTATTCCTTCTAACTGGATTATTATTAAATTATTATCTTTAAACATACCTGTATATTTATTTGAATAGTTTTCTTCTGTACTACTATATACTTCTTCTAAAAAAGTTAATTCTTCTTCGTTAACTGTTTTCTTTGACTTGATAAAAGTAATATAAAAATTTCTTACTGTATACTCATATAGACCACTTATTCGCATACTTTTATTATTATCATTAAAATTTATATATATATTACGTGGATTTCTCCATGTGCTCCACGTTAATTCTGAATCCGGGCTTCCTAATAAAAATGGTATTATAAAATGAGCTATAAGAAATATAAAAAATACTCTTATTATATTTTTTAAATTAGTTTTCTTTCTTTTCGGAAAATATTTAATTCCTACTATAAAGGACATTATTATTATTAGTGAAGAAATATAAACCCATATATTACAATTTACAATGGCGTCAAATATATATTCTGAACCTTCACTTGTCATTAAAAGCAAGCTAAAATCAAAAAATGAATCAGTCATAGAATAATATATATTGTTTGTTAAAAAGAAAAGAAAGAAAAGAAAAAAGAAGAATATATAGTAAATTTTTCCCTTTTTTTTCTCTGTAAATAAACATATTCCTAATATTAAAAAAACCCATACTAGAGTAAATAAATTAGGTACTAAACTTAATATGTGGAAAAAGTTTATTTTACTTCCTATTATCCTAGTAATAATATCCATTAATATAAATGGCAGTGCTACTAATAATATATAATAATATTTACCTAACAATTTTTTAATTGTGGAAATTATTTTCATATTTTTTACTTTTTTTACTACTTTTTTCAAGACAATCACCATCTCCTCTTGATTATACTATATATTTATTTTTTTGTAAATAGACATATTTGATTGTGTAAACATGTGTTTTTAAAGGATAAAATAGATATCTTTTGTTTTGAATAAGCTTTGAGTAAAAGAAATATAAAAATTATTTATTTTTTACTAATTTTCTGATATAATTTATTTAGAATAGAAGGAAGGGGTATTTATGTTTAAAGAAATACTTGCCATAACTAAAAATTATGCTATTGTTAAAATTGATGGTGTCGTCAGTGATGACTTACTTAATTTAAATGTTATTTTTGAAGAAACAAACAAAAAAATATTGGGGGAAATTGAAGAAATAATTAATAACGAAGCTAAAATTAATTTTTTGGGAGAATTTCAAGGTAATAGATTTTATGATGGAATCATACGAAAACCTAGTGTATCCTCTTCTATTAGGATAATCAATGCTGACGAATTAAAAGAACTTACTGGTAACAATGATCCTTATAGTATGATGCTTGGGCTTTCTCCTCTATATAATAATTCTCCAATAAAAATAAACATCGATGATATGTGGAGTAATCATAGTGCAATTTTTGGTAACACTGGGTCTGGTAAGACTTATGGTGTTGCTAGACTTGTACAAAATTTATTTACAATGTCTAATTACATTCCTTTTAATAGCATAATCTTTATATTTAATAATACAGATGAATATGATAATGCTTTTAATTCTATTAGTAATTATAATTTAAATTTTAATTATAAGTTATTTACTACTGATACTGAAAGTAGTAATAATTTACTTAAACTTCCTTTGTGGCTTCTATCTGTTGATGATTATGCTAATATTTTAGATGTTAGCGAGTATTCTCAAATTATGATTATTGAAAAAATGCTTGTCTATGTTTCTCTCTTTGCAAAGAACGATGAAGAAAGTAATAAATATAAAAATCATTTAATTGCTAAGGCAATTGTTTCTGTTTTGTATTCTAATCAAGTTTCTGCTAGGATAAGAGATCAAATTTTTTCTATTTTAACTGATTGTTATACGAAGGAATTAAATTTAGATGTTGAAGTACCCGGTGTTGGGTATACAAGATCATTTAGAAAGTGTTTTGATATTGATAGCAAAGGTGAATTTGTCGAAAGGATTCTCATTACGGAATATATTAATAAATTTATTGACAATACTATCGAGTGGAAAGAAGAGTATACCCCTACTTATTTTACGATAGATGATTTAGAGATTGCACTTAATTTTACGCTAATCTCTGAAGGTCTATTACTAAATGAAAAGTCATATAGTGAGGCTACTGCTTTAAAAGTTAAACTTCATACTATTGCTAATAGTTCGATGAGAAAATTTTTTGAGGTTGAAAATTTTATTTCAATAAATGATTTTATATCAAGTTTAATTCTAATTGGCAATAATAAAAGGGCACAAATTATAAATTTTGTTCTTGAAAGTATTGATGATAGATTTGCTAAAAATTTAGTGAAGGTATATTCTAGGTTATTATTTAATTTTTTAAAAACTTTACCTACGAGAGGTAGTATGCCTATTCACATTATGCTTGAAGAGGCACACAGATATGTACAAAAAGATAACGATATTAATATTCTAGGATATAATATTTTTGAAAGAATAGCTAAAGAGGGAAGAAAATTTGGTGTGGTTTTAGATTTAATTACTCAAAGACCAACCGAACTTTCTGAAACTGTTATATCACAATGTAGTAACTTTTTAATTTTTAAAATTAACCATCCTAGTGATCTGGAGTATATTGAAAAAATGGTTCCTAACATTAGCAGTGATGTTATAGAAAAACAAAAGTCCCTACAATCTGGTACTTGTGTTGCTTTTGGTAGAATGATGAAAATACCAATGATTGTAAAAATGGAAATACCTAATCCTCCTCCACAAAGTTCTAATGCTAAAGTATTTGATAAGTGGATGATACAGTGGAAAAATAACTAAAGGAAAGGCTTATAAATAAAGTCTTGCCTTTTTTTTCGACAATATCAACAGGTCTGTTGAAAAAAATATAAACACTTGTTATTTAAAGTTATCAACATCATTGTTGATAACTTTAATATTTCCTTTAATTATATATGCTTATGTTGTTGATAAATTGTTTATATGTTGTTATTTTAATTGTTATTAAAAAAATGACTAGACAAAATTGATTTTTGCGTTATAATAAATTTAAGTGAACTTTAAGACAAGGAGGTTTAGGTAATGAACACAGAAATGTTATGGAATAGTTTTTTAAGTAGAATAAAAGAACGAATCTCTCCTTTATCTTATGATACTTGGTTTAAAGATACTAAACTTTATAAAATTGAAAAAAATATAGCTATCATTATCGTACCAATGATTCTTCATAAAAAACATTTGGAAGAAAACTATAAAGATGAAATAGAAGAAATTTTTAATTCTATTACAGGAACAAATTTTTCCTTTCAGTTTAAACTAGAAAACGAACTGACTGAAAACAATAATAAAGAAGATTTAAATGGTAATATAATTAATACGATTGGTGGAGTACCTTATCAAAGCAGTATAAGTGCTAATTTAAAAAGCGAATATACTTTTGATAACTTTATTGTCGGTGATTCTAATAGGTTTGCTTTTACAGCGGCGAGAGCAGTGGCAGAAAAACCTGGAAAAGCTTATAATCCCTTATTTTTATATGGAAAAAGTGGTCTTGGTAAAACACATTTAATGCATTCTATTGGTAACTATATAATTGAAAATTCTAATAAAAGAGTTTTATATGTTTCTAGCGAACAATTTGTAAATGACTACATTACTGCGGTAAGAAATAATGACAAATCTAATTTTGATAGGATTGATTCGTTTAAAAGTAAATATCGAAATATTGATGTGCTAATTATTGATGATATACAATTTTTAGGTACCGCTACTAAAGGACAAGAAGAATTTTTTCATACTTTTAATCAACTACATGATTCTAATAAACAAATAATTATTGCTTCTGATAGATCTGTCGATGATTTAAAAATGCTTGAAGATAGATTAATTACGAGATTTAATTGGGGACTTACCGCAAATATTACACCTCCTGATTTTAATTTAAGAGTGAGTATTATTAAGAAAAAAATATCTCATCAAGAAGCAGCAGAAGATATTCCTTTGGAAGTTATCGAATATATTGCTAATATCAATGACTCTGATGTTAGACAGCTAGAGGGTGCTATTACTAGGGTTTTTGCTTATTCTCTAATGATGAATAAAGGAAAAGTTACTTTAGATGTAGCTGTTGAAGCATTAAAAGATAAAGTTAATGATAGGAGTGTTTATAAAAATGATGTTCATAGAATACAAAGAATTGTATGTGAATATTTCAAAATTGACATAGAAGATTTAAAGGGAAAGAAGAGGAGTAAAGATGTAAATTACCCAAGACAAATTGCTATTTATCTTTGTAGAATTATGACTAATGAATCTTTTCCTAAGATGGGAACTTATTTTGGTGGCAGGGATCATTCAACTATTATAAGTGCATATCAAAAAATAGAAAAAGATCTAAAGATAAATAGTCAGTTACAAACGGTAATAAAAGAACTCAAAAGTAAGATATAGTTGATATTTAAATAAATATCAACAGTCTTTGTGGAAAAGAAAAGCTTTATAAATAAAGGAAAAAAGTCAATTATTAACAATATCAACAGTATAATAATAATAATAATTAAAGAAAGAGGATGATAAAATGAAATTTATAGTAAAAAAAGAAATATTGATGGATTGTTTAAATAATACAGCTAGAGCAATATCTACAAAAAATTTGATACCAATACTAACAGGAATTAAATTTGAATTAACAAAAAATGGATTGTATTTATATGCAAGTGATACTGATATTTCGATTAGAACATTTATATCTAAAGAAAAACTTACTGATATAAAAGAAGAAGGTAGCATTGTCATCGTAGGAAAGTATATAGTAGAGATAGTTAGAAAAATGCCTAATACAGATATTACGATGGAAGTAATAGATGGATATAAGTTAATTATTAGTACTGATAATACTGAATTTAATCTAAATGGTATTAATCCTAATGAATTTCCTAATTTAGATTTAGATGAAACAAGAGAGCCTATTATTATTAATAATAATGTTTTTAAGGAGATTATTAATCAAACAGTATTTGCTACATCGCAAAATGAATCTAGACCTTTACTTACTGGCATTAATTTTATAATTGATAATAATAAATTAGAGGTATTAGCAACAGATTCTTATAGGTTAGCTAGGAAGTTGGTATTTATTGATAAAGAAATTGATAATAAAGTTAATATTGTCATTCCTGGTAAGAATTTAATTGAACTTTCAAAAATGTTAGATGATAAAGGATTTATTGAAATGCACCTATTTAGTAATAAGGTTTTATTTAAATATGATAACATGGTATTCTTAACTAGACTTTTGAGTGGTACTTATCCTACTACTTCTAATATTATTCCAAAAGATTTTAATATTGAGTTGGAATGCAATTTTAATGACTTGTTTAATATGATCGATAGAGCTTCATTACTTACTTCTGATAGAGAGAAAAATACAATAAAGTTATCTTTGGATAAAAATGAATTGATGATTTCATCAAATAGTCCTGAAATTGGTAGAGTAGAAGAAAAAGTTGAGGTAGTTTCTGATAAGAAAATAGACATTTCGTTTAGCTCTAAATTTATGCTTGATGCTATTAAAAGTTTTAATAAAGAAAAAATTATCATTTGTATGAACACTGAAAGTTCTCCAATTGTTATTAAATCATCAGAGGATGACTCTTTAATACAACTAGTTTTACCTATAAAAACTTGTTAAAAATTTAATTTATTATTTTGTTTTTAACTATTAGCAATTTTTCTTGTTAATAGTTTTTATTTTTTTATATTTTTTTATATATTCGACAAAAAGAGACTTTTTTCGACATTTTTTTGTGTTTTAATATTTTCTACATATTTTTATATGTGGAAAGGGGGATTTTTATGGATAATTACATTATTAATGAAAATACTTTATGTTTTACTCAAGATATTGATAATACTGATGAAATTCTTGTGATAGAGAAGAAAAGAAAATTTAATATTAAAATGAAATGTCTTAAGTTTATCAACAAAAGCTGTTGTTGTTATGGTCACTCGTATAATGTACAAAGACAAATTATTATTGATAATTTTAATTTTTATATTAAAACTCCTATAGTTGTATCTGAGTATAACATGTTTATTTTCTTTCCTACATCTTCTCCAAGTTCAAATGAATGTATTTGGATTTCTTATAATAATGTTGATAGGTATGTTAAGGAAGATAATTATACTAAAATTTATTTTAAGGGTGGAAAGATTTTAAATATTAGTGCTAAATATACTACGATTGATAGTCAAATAACAAAATGTATTAAGATAGAACGTTATTTAAATAATTTAAAGGTAAAAAGGTAGATTTTCTATCATTTTATCTTTTTTTTGTGGTTATTTTATGATATAATTATATATGTATAGGGGTACATAAAATTGAAAAAGGTGGATTTATGAGTCAAAAAATAGTTTTAAATGAAAATTAAAAATATTAGATTAAAAAATTATCGTAATTATGATAATTTAAATATTTCTTTTTGCGATAATTTAAATATTATAATTGGAGATAATGCTCAAGGTAAGACTAATCTTCTGGAAGCAATTTATGTACTTGCTGTTACTAAATCTTTTTTATCGATTAACGACCACAATTTAATAAAATTTGGTAATAAATGTTCTTTTATTGAAGGATTAATCGAAAAGAAAAATTCAACTCTAGATTTGGAAATATTACTCAATGATAATGGAAAATTTGTTAAAATTAACCATAAAGAAATTAAAAAATTAAGTGAGTATATTTCGAAGATGAACGTTATTATTTTTAGTGCTGATTCTATTAGAATGCTTAAAGAAAGTCCCTCTACTAGGAGAAAATATTTTAATATTCAAATAAGTCAGATAAATAAAAGATACTTAAAAATGTTAACGGATTATAATATTATTTTAAGGCAGAGAAATGAATTCTTAAAAATTATTGATATGAATAAAAAAACTGATACTGACTATTTAGAAATAATTAATGACAAATATGTTGATTTATCGCTTAAAATATATAATTTTAGAGATGAATATGTTAAAAATATTAATAGTTATTTAGGAAATATGTTTTTTTCTATTACTGGTTTTGATGGACTTAAATTAAAGTATATTTCTAATATTGATAATAGTAGAGATAATTTATTAGAGAAGTTAAATAAAAATATAAATAAAGAAATTCAGTATAAAATGACTTTAATTGGTCCTAATAGAGATGATTTTTGTTTTTATTTGAATGATAAAAATTTATCTCTATATGGTTCTCAGGGTCAGATGAGAAGTGCGATAATTGCTCTTAAAATGTCTGAAGTATTCTTATTTACTGATAAAGTTGGGGATAGTCCAATACTTCTATTAGATGATATGTTTAGTGAATTAGATATTAATAAAAGAAATAATATACTTGCTAATTTAACTCATGATGTACAAACTATAATAACAACTACTGATATAGATAATATTAATGAGAATATTAGAAAAAAAGCAAATGTTTATGAAATAAAAGATGGAAAATTATTTCCCGGGAAATAATTTTGAACAGGAAGGGTGATTTAAATGAATAATAATGAACATTATGATGCTTCAGATATTCAGGTTCTTGAAGGATTGGAAGCTGTTAGAAAAAGACCAGGTATGTATATTGGTTCTACAAGTGTTAAAGGTCTTCATCATTTAGTTTGGGAAATAGTGGATAATGCTATTGATGAGGCTCTAGCTGGTTATTGTGATGATATTGAAATAATAGTAAATAAAGATGGTTCTATTACTGTTAAAGATGATGGTAGAGGTATACCCGTAGAAGTTCATCCTAAGACTGGTTTATCTACAGTAGAAACTGTGTATACTGTTTTACATGCTGGTGGCAAATTTGGTGGTGGAGGATACAAAGTTTCTGGTGGTTTACATGGTGTTGGAGCCTCTGTTGTTAATGCACTTAGTAAATGGGTTGAGGTAATGGTATACAAAGAAGGTAAAGTTTACTACATCAAGTTTGCAAATGGTGGTAAAACGATTGAACCTTTAAAAGTAATTGGACAATGTAGTGAAGATAGGACTGGTACTACTGTTTCTTTTATGCCCGATGATCAGATATTTAAGGAAACAACTACTTTTGACTATGAAACTTTAAAAACTAGAGTTAGAGAGCTTGCTTTTTTAAATAAAGGACTTAAAATTACTTTGATGGATGATAGGGATAGTAAAAAGGATTCTTTTGTCTATGAAGGAGGTATAAAAGAATTTGTAGAATATTTGAATCAGAATAGAAATCCTATTCACGATGATATTGTATATGTTGAGGGAATGGAAAATGACATTTCTATTGAGGTGGCTTTACAATATAATGATGGTTATAATTCTACAGTTTATTCTTTTGTTAATAATATTATTACTCCAGAAGGTGGTACTCACGAAGACGGTGTTAAACTTGCACTTACTAGAATAATTAATAATTATGCAAAAAATAATAAAATATTGAAAGATAACGATGAACCTTTAAGTGGTGATGATGTTAGGGAAGGTATTACGATGATAATATCTGCTAAGGTTCCTGAACCACAATTTGAAGGGCAAACAAAAACTAAACTAGGGAATAGCGAGGTTAGAAAAATTGCGGCAAGTATCTTTGCTAAAGATTTTGAAAGGTTTTTGATGGAGCATCCTAATGACGCTAGGATAATTATTGATAAGTCAATGACCGCTGCTAGAGCTAGAGTGGCTGCTAAAAGAGCAAGGGAACTTACGAGAAGAAAAGGTGGTCTAGAAATTACTAATTATTGGGGAAAGCTTACGGACTGTTCTTCTAAAGATGCTACTATTTCTGAAATGTTTATAGTAGAGGGAGATAGTGCGGCAGGTTCTGCTAAAATGGGAAGGGATCCAATTACTCAAGCAATACTTCCTATTCGTGGTAAGATTCTTAATGTCGAAAAGGCTAGATTAGATAAAATTCTTGCTAATGAAGAAATTAGAACTATGATTACTGCACTTGGTACAGGAATCGGTGATGAATTTGATATTAATAAGCTTAGATATTATAAAATTGTTATTATGACTGATGCTGATGTTGATGGTGCGCATATTAGAACGTTGTTATTAACTTTGTTTTATAGGTATTTTAAGCCGCTTATTGAAAATGGCCATATTTATGCTGCTCAACCACCTTTATATTCAATTAAGCATGGTAAAACTATTAAATATGTGTTAGACGATGATGAAAGAGATAAATATTTGTCTACTTTGCCTGCTAATACTAAATATGAAATTGGTAGAATGAAAGGTTTAGGTGAAATGGATCCAGAAGAACTTAGGGAAACTACAATGGGTATTGATAACAGAATTTTAAAACAAATTACTATGGATGATGCTATACTTGCAGATGAGACTTTTCAATTACTTATGGGAGAAGAAGTCGAACCTAGAAGAAAATTTATTGAAGATAATGCATTGTTTGTTGAAAATTTAGATATATAGGAGGTTTTAAGGTATGGAAGAAGAATTAGAGTTTGAAAGAGATAGAAAAGTACCTGTTAATATAGTTGGAGAGATGAGGAAGTCTTTTCTTGATTATTCGATGAGTGTTATTGTTGCTAGAGCTTTACCAGATGTTAGGGATGGTCTTAAGCCTGTTCATAGAAGAATTTTATATACCCTGTATGAAGAGGGCATGACTCCTGATAAAAAATATCAGAAAAGTGCTAATGCTGTTGGTGCAGTAATGGGTCATTATCATCCACATGGGGATGCCGCTATTTATGATTCAATGGTACGCATGGCACAGGATTTTACTTATAGGCACGTTCTTGTTGATGGGCATGGTAATTTCGGTTCTATCGATGGGGATGGACCTGCTGCAAGTCGTTATACGGAAGCAAGACTTGCTAAAGTATCTATGGAACTTTTAAGGGATCTGAATAAGGATACTGTTGATTTTTCAGATAATTATGATGGGCAAAGAAAAGAACCTTCAGTACTTCCAAGTAGATTTCCTAATATATTAGTTAATGGTAATATGGGAATTGCCGTTGGTATGGCCACTAATATACCACCACATAATTTAGGTGAAGTAATAGATGGCTGTATTGCTTATATAGAAAATCATGATATTAGTGTTACTGATTTAATGCAATATGTTAAAGGACCTGATTTTCCTACAGCTGGAGTAATTCTTGGCAATAGCGGTATAAAAAAAGCTTATGAAACGGGTCGTGGTTCTATTACTATTAGAGGAATGGCTAAAGTTGAAGAACACCATGGTAAAGAAAGAATTGTTATTACAGAAATTCCTTATCAGATTAATAAGAAAGCTTTGATTACCCGAATTGGTGAACTTGTCAGAGATAAAATTATCGATGGCATTTCTAATTTGAGCGATGAATCGGCTTTGGAAGGTATTAAGATTGTTATTGATGTTAAGAAGGAAGCTAATGCTAATGTTGTCTTGAATAATCTATACAAGCATACGCCACTTCAAACATCTTATGGTATAAATTTTTTAATGCTTGTTGATGGTAGTCCTAGAACTTTGGGATTAAAAGCTATATTTGAAAAGTATGTTGAACATCAGAAACATGTTATTTATCGAAGATGTCAATTTGATTTAAAGAGATATAAGGATAGATTACATATATTAGATGGTTTGAAGATTGCTTTAGATAATATTGATAGGGTTATTAAAATTATTAGAGAATCTCAGGACGATGAAGAAGCTAAAGTCGGTTTAATAACTAATTTTGGTCTAACTGATGTACAAGCACAAGCAATACTTGATATGAGACTTAAGCGTTTAACAGGTTTGGAAAAATCAAAGATAGAAGAGGAAATTGATGAACTTGAAAAACTGGTGAAAGAATTAGAGGAAATATTGGGAAGTGAAGATCGTATTCTTGGTGTTATAAAGAAGGAAATGCTTGAGATTAAAGAAAAATATGCAGATGAAAGAAGAACCCACATTGATATGACCGCTATTGATTATATTGAGGATGAATCTTTAATTCCTATGCAAAATGTTGTTATAACTCTTACTAATAATGGATATATTAAAAGATTGACGACGGATACTTATAAGACTCAAAATAGAGGTGGTATGGGTGTTAAAGGAATGGCCACTAATGAAGAGGATTTTGTGGAACATTTAATTAATGCAACTTCTCATGATTATATTTTGATGTTTACTAATAAGGGTAAAGTTTATAGAATTAAAGGTTATGAGATTCCTGAATTTAATAGACAATCAAAGGGGTTGCCAATTATTAATTTGTTAAATTTAGAAAAAGGCGAAAAGGTTAATTCTTTGCTTAAGGTATCAAAAGATGATAACTATAAATACTTAATATTTGCTACAAAGAGTGGTCTAATTAAAAGAACTGATATATCTGAATTTGATAGTATTAGGAATAATGGTAAGAAATTTATTACTTTGAAAGATGATGATGAAATTGTTTCTGTCAAAAAGACTACTGGCAATGATGAGATTTTAATGGCTTCATCGAATGGTAGGATGGTAAGATTTAATGAAAGTACTGTTAGAGTAATGGGTAGAAGCGCTTCTGGTGTTAGGGGTATTAATATAGGTGAAGGTGTATTAGTTGGTATGGAAGTAGCATCTAATAACGGACTTATTTTAGTTGTTACTGAAAAGGGATATGGCAAAAAGACTCCTATACAAGAGTATAGAATTACAAATAGAGGTGGAAAAGGGGTTAAAACTGTTAATATTACTGAAAAAAATGGTGCTATTGTTGCCTTTAAAACTGTTGATAATGATAAAGATGTTATGATTATTACTGATTCGGGTATTATTATTAGACTTGATGCTAATCAAATTTCTACTATGAGTAGAGTTACTCAGGGTGTTAAACTTATTAATCTTAAAGAGCATAGTGTTGTTAGTTCTGTTTCTGTTGTTGAGAAAGAAGAAACGGATATTTCTGAAGATGATGCGATTGTTGATAATAATATCGAAGACACAGAAAGTATTTCAATAGGAGATGATTCAGTCAAAGAAAGTGATACTTAATAAAATTACTTTCTTTTTTTAATATTGCAAAGTGTATATAATTTTTAAATGTGCAAAATTATTTCCCGGGAAATAATTAGTAAACAAATGTTCGCTATTGCTAAAATTCTTGAAATATATGTTAAAACATGTTATTATACTGTTGATACAACATTAATTAGTGGAACCAAGTCAGGATCGGAAGATAGCAGCTTTAACACTTTATTAATGTGTGTATCTTTTTTTAATATTTTAAAAAATAGATTGTTGATAGATTAAATTAATATTTTTATGTTTCACGTGGAACATAAAAATATATAGTGTTGTGGGAATTAATTTTAATTATAAAATTTAAAATTTGAAACAAATTATTTTATTAATATTTAAATAGATAACGTCTAATGTTCCACGTGAAACATGTCTTTTAAAATTAAAATTGGGTGATTATAAAAATATAATCAGTTTAGAAAAAGTAGTTTAAAAATAGATTTTATTATTTGCGTATAATCAATTCATGTTTCACGTGGAACATATTATTTATCAACAGTTTAACATATCTTTTAATGGAAAGTGTTTTAAAAAAATATCAAGATAAAAGTATATCAAAATTTTAATTTATTTTTTTCTTAATGTATAACTTTAAATTTTTAAATAGTTTATGTTATTTAACTTGAAATTTATAATAAATAAGATTTATTTAAATTTAGATAAATACATGTTCCACGTGGAACATGTATTTATAACTATTGTATTAAAAAAATACTTAATATGTGTATGTTTGAATATTTACTTATAATTAATTAGTTTAATGTTTCACGTGGAACATATTATTTATCAACAGTTTAACATATCTTTTAATGGAAAGTGTTTTAAAAAAATATCAAGATAAAAGCATATTAAAATTTTAATTTATTTTATTCTTAATGTATAAGTTTAAATTTTTAAATAGTTTATATTATTTAACTTGAAATTTATAATAAATAAGATTTATTTAAATTCAGATAAATACATGTTCCACGTGGAACATGTATTTTTAACTGTATTAAAAAGAATTTAATATGTGTATGTTTGAATATTTACTTATAATTAATTAGTTTAATGTTTCACGTGAAACATTAATAATATTAACAGTAATCAGTCATTTATTGATATATTAGTATAATTATATTGTTGTAAATAGGTATTTTATATGGTAATATGTTTATGTTTCACGTGAAACATGGAGTTTGTGATAATATGATTGATAATGATAGAATGTTGATGGCATTAGAACAAGCAAAAAAAGCATATGAATTGGATGAAATACCTGTTGGTTGTGTTATTTTTAGAAAAAATGAGTTGGTGAGTTGTGGATTTAATAGAAAAGAGAGCAAATGTAATTCTGTTATGCATGCTGAAATGATTGCTATTAACGCTGCTTGTGAAAAGCTTGGACGTTGGAGGCTTGACGACTGTTGTTTATATGTGACTTTAAAACCTTGTATGATGTGTATGGGTGCTATAATTGAAAGTAGAATTAAAAAAGTGTATTATGGAACTGAAAATAATGTCGAACAAATGTACGATATAAGTAAAATTTCAAAGTTTGTTAATCTTTATAATCTTGAAAATAACGATTGTTCTAAAATATTGTCAGATTTTTTTAAAAACAAAAGAAAAAAGTGAAATTTTCACTTGTTTTTGTGCTATAATATTGTCGATAGGAGGCATATGGTGAGTTATTTAGCTTTGTATAGAAAATATAGGCCGAATAATTTTGATGATGTAAGTGGTCAAGAAAAAGTAGTAGCTGTTATTAAAAATGCGATTGTTAATAATAAAGTTTCTCATGCATATTTATTTAGTGGACCTAGGGGAACTGGTAAGACTACTATTGCTAAAATATTGGCTCGACTTGTTAATTGTGAAAATTTATCTTCAGATGGCAAACCTTGTGGAAAATGTTATAGTTGTGTTAATTATTTTAATAGTAACGATATTGTTGAAATTGATGCAGCTTCTAATAATGGTGTTGATGAAATTAGAGAACTTAGGGATAAGATTAATTTAGTGCCAAGTAATTCTAAATATAAGGTATACATAATTGATGAGGTACACATGCTTACAACGCAAGCTTTTAATGCTTTGTTAAAAACTTTAGAAGAACCTCCATCTCACATTATATTTATTTTAGCTACTACTGATCCGCAAAAGGTTCCTTTGACTATATCTTCTAGATGTCAAAAATTTCAGTTTTCTAAATTGGATGTTACGAAGATTGTTGAGAGATTAGAACAAATTGTCAATTCTGAAAATATTGATATTGAAAATGACGCACTGTTCGAAATTGCAAGACTAGCGGAAGGTGGCATGCGAGATGCTATCAATATATTAGACCAGCTAGTTGCTTATAAAAACGATAAAATTACCTTGGAAGATGTTTATTTAGTTAATGGCTCGATTTCATATGATGATGTTTTAAAGTTGATGAATGCTATTAGATTAAATGATAAAATTGAAATAATTAAATTTATTGATTTTTTTGATAATAGTGGTAAAGAGGTCAATAAATTTGTTCAAGAATTAATTGTTTTTTTAAAAGATGTTATTTTGTATAAAAATACTGGCATTTTGACTGGTATTGAAGTTAAAAATAGTTGTGTTAAATCCGTTGCTGATCTATATGATGATATTATTTTATATAATTTTATAGAAGATTTGAATGAGACTAGCAATAGAATAAAATTTTCTTCTCATTCTTCGATAATTTTTATGACAGCAGTTCTAAAATTTTCAAATAATTATTTTTGTGAGGGTACTGAAAATATTTCCCGGGAAATAATTAAAAAGAGTTTTGATAATAAAAAAGAGCAAAATAAAAAAGAACAACTAAAAGAAAATATTTCCCGGGAAATAATTAAGGCCAATGAAGCTTCTTCTATGTCCGACAAAGAAATAAAAGTAAGAATAAATAATTCGCTTGCCTTAGCTTCTAAATCTTTTTTGCAAGAATTAAAGAGTAATTGGAATAGAATAGATGATTATATTTATGATGATAGTTTTTCTGTGGTGAGTGGTCTGCTTAAGGATTCTGTGCCTGTTGTTGGATCTTCTACTAATTTAATTATTGTCAATAGGCTTGATTCTGTTGTTAATAGAATTAATGAAAATATATTGTTGATAGAAAAGTTGTTGAAAAAAATATTTAATTATAATATGCAAGTTGTTGCCATTGATGAGGATACTTGGTGTGAGGAAAAAAATAAATATATTATTAATTTAAAAAAGGGAATTAAGTATGAAATTATTGATTCTAAAGAAAAAAATACCGAGAGAAAGGTAAAAAATTCTGTTGATGAACTTATTGGTTTGATTGGTGAAAGTGTTATTGAGTATAAATAAGAAAGGGAGAGTGTTTATAAATGAATATGCAAAATTTAATGATGCAAGCTAAAAAAATGCAAAATGATATTATGAAAGTTCAAGGTGAACTTGAAAAAAAGGTTTACGAAGGCAAATCTCAATTGGTAGTGGCTAGTGTAAATGGAAAAGGGAGAGTTTTATCTGTCGATATTGATTCTTCTATAATTTCTTCTGAAGATAAAGAGGTTCTTGAAGATATGGTTCTTCTTGCTATAAATAATGCTTTAGAAAAAATGGAAGCTGATAAGGAAGAAAAACTTGGAAAATATGGTAAAATGTTTAATGGTTTGATGTGATATGTATCCAGAGTGTTTAAAAAAAGTAATTGAATGTTTAAAGGATTTACCTGGTATTGGTGAAAAAACAGCGGAAAGACTGGCATTTTCTTTGGTGAATTTTAGTAAAGAAAGACTTACTGTATTTTCAAATTCGATTATTGATTTGCGCGATAAAATATCTAATTGTAGTATTTGTGGCAACATTACCGATAATGATATATGTTCTATTTGCTCTGATTCTAATCGAAATGGTAAAATTATTTTTGTTGTTGAAAAAGCTAAAGATATTTCGCTTTTTGAAAAGATTAATGTATATAATGGCAAGTATCATGTTTTAGGAGGACTTATATCGCCTCTCGAAGGGATCGGTCCAGAAGATATTAATATAAATAGTTTGTTAGATAGAATAAAGAAAAATGATATTGAAGAAATAATATTAGCGCTTAAGCCTTCTATTGAAGGTGAAACTACTATGCAATACATTAAAAAAATTTTGGAAAATAGTAATGTTAAAATTACTAAAATTGCGACAGGTATACCTATTGGTACGGATATTGAGTATATTGATGCTATGACTTTAGAATTTGCTTTGGAGGGAAGAAAAGACATATAAAGTTATTATATTCATATATTTTATTGGGTGAAATTATGATTAAAAAAATATTTAATTTAATTAAGAAGTTTGTATTGGCAGTTTTATTTATTTATGGTTATAATGTTATTGTTTCTCCTATTAATACAACTATGCCTATTAATTTTTTGACTATTTTGCTTGTTACTTTCTTTGGACTTCCTGCTGTTATTGGTTATTGTCTTTTTTCTTTATTTGTTTTTTGATGAGGTGGAAAATATGCTAGATACTTATAAAAATGGACAACCTGTTGCTTATAACATCATGATTAATGCAATAAATAATGATAAGTTATCTCATGCTTACTTATTTAATACAAATGATAATGATGATGCTATCGATATTATTTTTTCCTTTGTTAAAGAGATTATTTGTAATTATCGTGATTTGAACGAGAGAGAAAATATAATTAAGAGAATTGATGATGGTAATTATCTTGATGTTAAAGTTATTGAACCAGATGGTATCTGGATAAAAAAAGAACAGATGTTAGAATTACAAAACGAATTTAGTAAAAAGTCTATTGAAGGTAAAAAAAAAATATATATAATTAAATCGGCTGAAAAAATGAATGTGCAGACAGCTAATTCTTTACTTAAGTTTTTAGAAGAACCTATCGATGATATTATTGCTATTTTAGTTACAAATAATATTAATTTAATACTGCCTACTATTATATCAAGATGTCAAGTTATTAAATTGAATAAAAAAAATTTTTTTGATAGTACGATAGAAAATTTTTCATCATTACTTAAACGTTTTCAAATTTTTTTAAGTTTAGAGGAAAAAGAAAAATTTATAAATGATGTGGTTAATTTTATTAATTACCTTGAAAAAAATGGGATTGATTTACTTATTTATACAAGAAATATGTGGCACAATAATTTTAAAAATAGGGAGAGTAATATATTAGCCATAGAAGTCATGATTTACTTTTATTATGATGTATTAAAATTGAAAATGAATGATGATGTGAATTTCTTTAAAGATAGAATTGATGATGTAAAAGATGTTAGTGATACTAATTCTTTGGAAATTTTACTTAAAAAAATTGAATATTTAGATGATGCTGAATATAATTTAAAACGAAATTTGAATATTAATTTACTTATTGATAAACTTATTTTAGATATGTGTGGTGATGAGTTATGAAAATTGTTGGTATTAAGATAAATGATGTTGGTAAGGTATATTATTTTGATAGTAATGGTCTTGATTTGAAGATTAATTTAACTGTAATTGTCGATACGGATAGGGGCCTTCAGTTTGGTAAAGTTGTGGAGTTAAATGTATCTATTGATGATGATACTTCTTATAAAAAGGTTATTAGAATTGCTACTAAAAAAGATTATTTACAGCATTTAAAAAATATTGAAGATTCGGAAAAGGCGATTATTAAGTGTAAGGACTTGATTAAAAAGTATAACCTTAACATGTCAATAATTGATGCAAATTATAATTTTGATAGGAGTCAGTTACTTTTTAGATTTGTATCGGAAGAAAGAGTTGATTTTAGACAACTTGCTAAGGAATTGGGATCAAAACTTAAAACTAGAATTGAGTTAAGACAAATTGGTATAAGAGATAAAGCAAAGGAGGTAGGTGGAATTGGTCCGTGTGGAAGGTTTTTATGTTGTAACACTTTTTTGACTAATTTTAATACGGTATCTATAAATATGGCTAAAAATCAAGGTTTGGCTCTGAATCCCACTAAAATTAATGGTGTTTGCGGAAGACTTCTTTGTTGTTTGAATTATGAAAATGATCAATATCTTAAGTTAAAAAAGAATTTACCTTTAATTGGCGATAAAGTTATTATAAATGATACTGAGGGAAAAGTAATTTCTATCGAACCTTTACTTGGTAAGTATAAGGTTTTGATTAATGGTAGTGAAATTATTGAATTTAATGAAAATGATAGTTAAAAATAGATTATTAAATTTTAAAGATGCTTATATATATCAAGATACGGAATATTTTAAAATGTCTCTTGATTCTCTTTTGCTTGCTAATTTTGTTACGATTAATTTTAGAGATAAAAAAATTTTAGATATTGCTACTGGTAATGCTCCTATTCCTATGCTGCTTTTTTATCGGACAAAGGCTGAAATATATGGGATTGAACTTCAAAAAGAAATCTACTTGTTAGGTAGGCTTTCAATAAAAGAAAATAGAATGACTGATAGGATTCATTTAATTAATGACGATGCTATTAATTTACCAAATCTGTTTGATATAGAAAGCTTTGATGTTATTACGTGTAATCCTCCTTATTTTAAAACTAACAATGAAAAATTTGAAAATCGTAATAAAATTAAAGCATTAGCGCGCCATGAAAAAATGTTAACTTTGGATAAGCTTATAGTTTTAAGTAAAAAAATGCTTAAAAATAATGGTAGATTTGCTATGGTTCATAGAACCGATAGATTGATGGAAATTATTGATATTATGAAAAAAAATCATATTGAGCCAAAGAAAATTAGATTTATTTATCCTAATAATAAAAAAAATAGCGATTTATTATTAATTGAAGGTATTAAAAATGGTAAACCGGGGCTTAAATTGTTGCCGCCTTTATTTGTTTATGATGAGAATAATAAATATACTAAAGAAATCAGTGATATGTTTGGAGAGTGAATTTTATGAGACAAGATAGTTATGATGGTAGTGCTACTTTGTTTTTGATATCTACTCCTATTGGTAATTTGGATGATATTACTTATAGGTCTATTAGAGTACTAAAGGAAGTTGATGCTATTTTTTCTGAAGATACTAGAGTTACTCTTAATTTACTTAATAGTTTAAACATAAAGAAAAAGCTTATTTCACTTCATGAGCATAACGAAGAAAGTGTTAAGGAAAAGGTTTTGAATTATTTAAAAAATAATAATTCTGTGGCTCTAGTTACGGATAGAGGGACTCCTATTATTAGTGATCCTGGCTTTAAGACTGTAAAATACGTTATTGAAAATAATTATAATGTTGTAGCGTTACCTGGTGCAACTGCTTTAATTCCGGCTCTTATTACTTCTGGTATTTCTCCTCAGCCTTTTTTATTTTATGGTTTCTTAAATAGCAAAGAAAATAAGAAAAGAGAAGAATTAGTTAAGTTAAGTAGTAGGAAAGAGACAATGATTTTTTATGAGGCGCCTCATCGAATTAAAAATACTCTGTCTCTAATGTATGAAATATTTGGTAATAGAATTATTAGTGTTTCAAGGGAATTAACTAAGAAATTTGAAACTATTTATAGAGGGGATATTAAATCTATTGTTGATTTGATTGATGAGAAAGGTGAATTTGTTATTGTTGTTGAGGGAAATAAGAAGACAGATGAGATATCTGATGTTCCTATAAAAGATGCAGTTGAATTTTATATTAATTCTGGACTAGATACTATGTCTGCGATTAAAAAGGTAGCTAAAGAAAGAAATTTAGTTAAAAATGATGTTTATATGGAATATCATAGGGAGAGTGAATAATGAAATTGATAGTGGGTCTTGGTAATCCGGGAAAACAATATGAAAAAACAAGACATAATGTTGGTTATGAACTTATTGACTTTATTGCGGATGAATATGATTTGGTTTTTAAAAGCAGTAAAAAATTTAATTCTCTATATTCTGAAATAAACTTCAATAATGAAAAAATTATTTTAGTTAAGCCTTTGTCTTATATGAATTTGTCTGGTGATGTTGTCAGTAAATATATTAAATTTTACAACATTAATACTTGTGATCTTTTAGTTTTTCAGGATGATTTAGATATGGACCTTGGAAAAATTAGAATACTTTATAATAGTTCCAGCGGTGGTCATAATGGTATCAAAGATATAGAAAGAAAGCTTGGGACAAGAGAGTTTGTTAGACTTAAAATAGGTATTTCTAATGATAGAAATATAGATACTAAAGATTATGTACTTAGTAAATTTAGTGATGATGAAAATGAAATTTTAAGTAAAACGTATTTTAAAATAAAAAATATACTTGAAGATTTTGCTGTCTATGATGTTAATAAATTGAAACAAATATATAATAGTAAAAATAATGAATAAGTATATTTTAAGTGTGTCTTTTTTTAGAAAGGATTGATCAGTAGTGAGATTTTTTGATAATTTATTTGAAGTTGATTTAAGCGATAATTACTTGGTTTCTGGTTTGAATAGAGAACTAAATTGTATATATATTTATGAGTTTTTTTTAAAGAAGAAAACAAGTACTCTTGTCGTTGCTAATTCGTTATATGAAGCTAATAATCTTTATAATAGACTTTTATGTTATACAGATAAAGTCTTGTTTTTTCCTATGGATGATTTTATTGCTAGCGAAGCAACACTGATTAGTCCGGAATTTAAAATTGAGAGATTGGCTACTTTAAATAAATTGATATTCGAAGGAAAATATATAGTTGTCACAAATCTAACTGGTTTATTAAGATATCTTCCGAGCAAAAAATTATATGCTAGCAAAGTTATTAATATCAAGAAGGATGCTGATATTGATAGAGATGAATTTATTTCTAGTTTATATGATCTAGGGTATGAAAAAGTTCCTATCGTTACTAAAACAGGAGAATTTGCCATTCGAGGGTATGTCATCGATATTTTTCCAATTGATTATATTAATCCTTTTCGAATTGAGTTTTGGGGAGATACGATAGATAGTATTAAATATTTTGATTTAGAAAGTCAAATTTCTAATGATGAAGTAACTGATATTTTGATATATCCTTTTACTGAGTTTCTAGTTGATAATATTGAAGTAGAAGATAAGTTTAGAAAACAAAAATATTTACTTAATTATTCTAAAGAAGTCGGTAGCATTTTAAATTATTTTGATTCTTTTACTTTATTTTATTATGATTATAATCAAATTATTACTAGTTATAAATTACTTAGAGAAACGATTATTTCCTACGATAAAGAAATAGAAGAGACTATTAAGACTAATTACATGTGGGATATTTTAGATGTTAATGCGGAAAGTTGTGTTTATGTTATGGAAATTGATAGTTTACCTCTTTTGGATATTAGAAAAGAATATAACTATCTATCTTTTAATATTGAAAACTATAGTGGTAATTTTGAAAAAATTAAAAATGATATTGAAAAATTTCTTAATAAAGGGAAAACAATTATTTTTTGTATAGAAAATGAAAGTGTTATCAAGAGGGTTGTTAGTTATTTGGATATTTCGGATGATATAATTTTTACTAATGAAACAGAAATTATTTCTAATAAAGTTAATATTTTGAGAAAATTTATTTATAATGGTTTTATCTTCAATGATTATATTGTTATTTCTTCTAATGATTTATTTGGTAGAGTTGAGGAACGGAAAAAAATTAAAAATAAATTTAAGGTAGGTACGAAGATTAGTAATATTAATAATTTGGAAAAGGGAGATTATATTGTTCATATAGATCATGGAATTGGTAGATATGTGGAAATTTGTACTTTGACGAAAAATGGTTTAAAGAAGGATTATATTAAACTTGTCTACGCAGATGATGACATTCTTTATTTACCGGTGGAAAAGATTGAAAAAATTAGTAAGTTTTCTGGTAATGAGGGAGCAATTGTAAAACTTGATAAACTGGGAAGTAGTAATTGGGAAAAGAGAAAGGCTAGAGTTAGAAAACAACTTGAAAGTATTGCTGGCGATTTGATTAGAGTGTCTGCAGAAAGAGAGTCTATGAAAGGTTATGCTTTTTCGCTAGATGATGAAAATCAATTATTATTTGAAAGTAAATTTAAATACGAGGCAACTTCAGATCAACTTAAGGCTTCTGAAATTATAAAAAAAGAAATGGAGAAAAGTAAGCCAATGGATATGCTTTTATGCGGGGATGTTGGATATGGAAAAACAGAGGTTGCATTTAGAGCTATTTTTAAAGCTGTTAATGATGGTAAGCAGGTTGCATATTTGTGTCCTACTACTATACTATCTAATCAGCAATATAATTCTGCTCTACAAAGATTTGTGGATTTTCCTGTTAATATAGCATTACTTAATAGATTTACTTCTTTTAAGGATCAAAATGTCATATTGGAAGGATTGAGCAAAGGAAAAATTGATATTCTTTTTGGTACTCATAAAATACTTAATGAAAAAATTAAGTTTAAAGATTTAGGATTGCTTGTCATTGATGAAGAGCAGAGATTTGGTGTTGTTCACAAAGAAAAAATTAAACAATATAAAAATAATGTCGATGTGCTTACTTTATCTGCAACTCCTATTCCTAGAACTCTTCAGATGTCAATGTCTGGAATTCGTGGTCTTGCTTTAATTGAAACTCCACCTGAAAAAAGATGTCCTATTCAAACATATGTTATTCCAGAAAACAAAAATATTATTAAGGATGCTATTTATAAAGAACTATCGAGAAATGGTCAGGTTTTTATTCTATACAACAATATTGAGAAAATTGATAGTAAACTTAATGAAATAAAGAGCTTGGTTCCCGATGCAAGAGTTCGTTATGCGCATGGAAGAATGACTAAAATAGAACTTGAAAACATAATGAATGATTTTATTAATTATGAATTTGATATTTTACTTTGTACTACTATTATTGAGACGGGAATAGATATTCCTAATGTTAATACTTTAATTATTTTTGAAGCAGATCATTTTGGTTTATCTCAACTTTATCAAATAAGAGGTAGGATAGGAAGAAGTGATCGCATTGGTTATGCATACTTAATGTATAGTGGAAAAAAACAGCTTACTGATTTAGCAGTGAAGAGACTTAATACTATAAAAGAGTTTACAGACCTTGGCAGTGGCTTTAAAATTGCTATGAGGGATTTGTCAATAAGAGGTGCTGGAAACATTCTTGGTAGTGAACAATCTGGATTTATTGATAGTATAGGTATTGATTTATATCTTAAAATGTTAAAAGAAGAGGTCGATAAATTGAAGGGTGTTAAAGAAATTAAAAGTGATAGGGAAGATAATAAGCCATTATTGGAAGTAGAAACACATATTTCTGATGATTATGTTCCAGATGATGAAATTAAAATGGAGATCCATAAGAAGATCAATGAAGTTAGTTCGTTAAAAGATATTGATACGATAAGGGAAGAATTAGAAAATAGATTTGGTAAAATAACTGAGGAAATGCTTGTTTATATGCATGAAGAATGGTTTGAAAAGCAGGCTAAAGTATTAGATGTAGCTGAAGTTAATCAAACAAAAACATATGTTGAAATTATTTTGTCTTCTGATATGTCAAAAAAGATAGATGGTGATAAATTATTCTTTTTAGCTTATGATATTTCTAAATATTTTAGATTTTTATACAAAAATAATAGGATTCACATTTTAATTGATACTGTTAAACTTGATAAACACTTTATTTACTATTTAAATACTTTGTTTTCTAAAATGGCGGAAGTTTTTAAAAATTAAGGAAAATTTTCTTAATTTTTTTTCTTTGTTTGTATAATTCTTTATTAAAGTGATAAAAATATTAAGGAAAGTATAGGTGATAATTTGAAAACAACAGGTGTTATTAGGAGAATTGATGAACTTGGTAGGATTGTTATTCCGAAGGAAATAAGAAAAAACTTGAGAGTAAAAAATGGTGAGAGTTTAGAAATATTTGTAGAGAGTGATTCTATTATATTAAAAAAGTTTTCACAAATAGAAAGTTTGGAGGATGTTTCTGTTAATTATGTTGAGGCCTTTAATCAGATAATAAAGCATAATATTATAGTTACTGATAGGGATAAGGTAATTGCGGTAGCGGGTCCTCTTAAGAAAAAGTATCTAGGAAAGAATATCAATGAGTTTACTGAAAGATCAATCGAAAGAAGAGATAGTTTTTCAGATAAGCAAAAGAGAAATTTTAAAATAATAGAAGATGAAGAGGAACTTGGGTATTTTTCATTTTCTTCTATTGTTGATAATGGCGATGCTATAGGCAGTGTTATTATTGTTTCAACTGATACTCCTATTACTGATATGGAAGATAAACTAGTAGTAGTTCTTTCTAAATTATTGAGTAATAGTTTACCGCAGTAGTTATTTCATAGATTCATTCTATGTTTTTTTTAGGAAAATTTATAAAAATTATTGAAATGTTTGTAAATGTATGGTAGAATTGTTTTTGTAAAGCGAAGAAGGAAAGAGTAATAGATTAGTATTTTATAGAGAGTCTATGATGGTGTAAAGTAGATAAAGAACGCTATTACAAATGGTTCTGGAGCAGTTATATCTAATAGGTATAGACGGTGGTTACGTTATAGCTTAATGAGTGTATAATTTATAAAATAAGGTGGTACCACGGATTTTAGTTCGTCCTTTGGTTCTATCTTATTTTTTTTGGAGGGATATTATAGTATGAGAAAATTTGAAAAGATTAGTTTTGAACAGTTTAGTAAGGATATTAGTAATGATAAAGAATTGTATTTGGGTTATGAGATGCCTATTAGGGCGACTAAGTATGCTGCTGGATATGATTTTTATGCTATTGAGGGATTTGAGATTAAGCCTGGTGAGATTAAGAAAATACCTACGGGAATAAAAGCTAGTATGGAAGATGATGATGTATTACTTCTAATTGAAAGAAGCAGTATGGGATTTAAATATAATGTGAGGTTAACTAATCAAGTTGGAGTAATTGATGCGGATTATTATAATAATCAAGATAATGAGGGACATATGTGGATTAGTTTACAAAATGAAGGTAAAGAAAATTATGTGGTAAATAAAGGTGAAGTTTTTTGTCAAGGTTTGTTTATTAAATATTTAAAAATTGATAATGAAGCTAATGACTTCGTAGATAGAACAAGTAATTATTAGGAGATGATTTTAATGAAGGAAAAGAAAAAATTTTATGTTACAACGCCTATATATTATCCTAGTGCTAATTTTCATATAGGTCATTGCTATACAACAATAATAGGGGATGCTATTGCTAGATATAAGAGACTATGTGGTTATGATGTGTTTTATTTAACTGGAACTGATGAACATGGTCAAAAAATACAGAAAAAGGCTGAGGAAGCAGGGGTTAGTCCACAGGAATATGTTGATAAAATAGTTGCAAATGCGAAAGATCTATGGAAGACTTTAAATATTAGTTATGATAAATTTATTAGAACTACTGATAGTGAACATGTCTTATGTGTCCAGAAAATATTTAAAAAGCTATACGATAATGGAGATATTTACAAAGGTGTTTATAAAGGACTATATTGTACGCCTTGTGAATCTTTTTGGACGGAAACGCAGCTTGTAGATGGAAAGTGTCCTGATTGTGGAAGAGAGGTTTCAGAAGTATCAGAGGAAGCTTATTTTTTTAAGTTATCTAAATATCAAGATAGGTTAATGAAGTATTATGAAGATAATCCTACTTTTATAGAACCTCAATCAAGAAAAAATGAGATGATTAATAACTTTATAAAACCTGGACTAGAAGATTTATGTGTGTCTAGAACAAGTTTTAATTGGGGAATTCCTGTTTCTTTTGATGATAAACATGTTGTATATGTTTGGTTAGATGCTCTTAGTAACTATATCTCTGCTTTAGGTTATTTAACTGAAAATGACGATCTATTTAAGAAATATTGGCCTTGTGATTTACATATTGTTGGTAAAGAAATTGTTAGATTTCATACTATTGTTTGGCCAATTATGCTTATGGCATTAGACCTACCACTTCCAAAAAAGGTATTTGGTCACGGTTGGCTTGTGATCAATGGTGGTAAAATATCAAAAAGTATTGGTAATTATAAGGATCCTAGAAATTATGTCGATACTTATGGTGTCGATGCGGTTAGGTATTTTGTTCTAAGAGAGGTCCCATTTGGAAGTGATGGCTCTTTCTCAGAGGATGCTCTTATAAATAGGACAAATGGTGATTTAGCTAATATATTGGGCAATTTAGTTAATAGGACTATTGGTATGGCTAATAAGTATTTTGATGGTATTATTGAGGATAAAAAAACTAGTGAAGATTTAGATAATAAATTAAAAGTAGAAGCTATTGAACTTAAAGATAAAGTGGATAAATATATGGAAAAACTTGAAATATCTAAAGCCTTGGAGGTTATTTTTGATCTACTTAGATCTTGTAATAAATATATAGATGATACAATGCCATGGATACTTGCCAAAGATGAAAATAAGAAAGATAGGCTATCTACTGTTTTATATAATTTAATGGAATGTATTCGAATTGCTACTGTATTACTTCAAGCTTTTATTCCTGATACTGCAAGTAAGATTTTTTATCAAATTAACACTAATATTATTTCTTATGATAGTATTTCTTCTTTTGGTGGATATGAATCTGGAAATAAGGTTAATAAATCTGAAGTTTTATTTCAAAGAGTGGAGTATAAGTAATTATAATGTTTTTGTGAAGGTTTTATCTGTAATTTATGGGTAAATCCTTTTTATTTTTATTAATAATTTTAATAAATAAATTTAAAATTAATAATTAAAACAAATTTGTAAAGTTGCAATTTTTAACTTTACTAATTATTTAAAATATGTTATAGTGATTTTTGTAGTATTGCAGTATATGGTAAAGGAGAAAAGCAATGCTTAAAACTAAAAATCAAGAAGTATTATTCAAGATTGTATCTTGTATTTTTGCTGTTTTAATGGTAGTTTTAGTTTTAATGGCTAAAAAGGTTATTGATTTAATTTATTTAGGAGTGATATTAATTATTGTTTTTAAATTTTTAATTCAGTGCGATAAAAAATAATTATACTATCCTTAGGTATGATTTTTTTATTATAAGAAATAGGAGGATTTAATATGTTTATTGATAATCATTGTCATGTTTTTAGTGAATATTATAATGATATTGATGCTGTTATTAAAAATTGTAAACTACATAATATTAATAAAATTATTATTAGTGGTACTGATATTAGTTCTAATATGGAGGTTTTGGAATTAGTTAATAAGTATGATATTGTCTATGGTACTATTGGGTTTCATCCTACAGAGTTGGATGATTTTAAAGATTCATATTTTGATTGGTTAGAAAGTAATATTGATAATAATAAAATTATTGGAATTGGAGAAATTGGACTTGACTATCATTACGACAATACTGATAAAAATAAGCAAATAGAAGTTTTTAAAAGACAACTATGTATAGCAGAAAAACATGGTATGCCTATTATAGTTCATAGTAGAGATTCGATGGGAGATACATATAATATATTAGAAAGGTATAAATTAAATGGTGTTATTCATTGTTTTAGCGGCTCAGTAGAAATGGCTAGAGAATTTACAAAAATTGGATATTATATTGGTGTTGGTGGTATAATTACTTATAAAAATGCTAAAACTATAAAAGAAGTAGTAAAAGATATCTCTTTATCATATATTTTGTTAGAAACAGATTCTCCATATTTGTCTCCAGAACCATTTAGAGGGAAGGTGAATTATCCTTCAAATATACCTTTAATTGCAAAAGCAATAGCGGACATTAAAAGTGTTTCTATCACAGACGTAGCAAGGGTCACGACCTCAAATAGTGAGTCGGTATTTGACTTTTTTAGAAAATGATGTTACAATTAATATGCTTAAAATATTAATGAGGTGAAAGAAATGAAAAAAATGGCAGCTAAACTAATAACTATTTCATCGCAAATATTAGTAGTTTGTCTGTTTTTGATAGTATTATTTAATAATAATACTAAACAAAGTAAAACTATAATTGTAGATAATAATAATTTTAATAAAATGGCTGATTCGGTGTCTTCGCTTTTTAAAGAGGAAGAAATGATACTTGATTCGGTTGATGATAGTATTATTGATCCTTTATTGGATGAGGATGATGTTGTAGTTGAACAGGAGGAAGAAGAAAAAGAAGAGGTCGTTACAGAAGTAGAAGATGAGATTTCTCCTACCGTGGAAGAGACACCAAATTTATCAATCGATAAAGAACCTATTTCTGTTGTCACTGGTAATTTAACTGGGTATGGTCCTGACTGCAATGGATGTAGTGGTATTACTAATAGTGGATATGATGTTTCTAATACTATATATTATAATGATCATGAATATGGTGATGTTAGAATATTAGCAGCGGATCCTTCGTTTCCCCTGTATTCGATTATAAGAGTTAGTAATGTTCCTAATTTGGATTCTTTTATTGCAATTGTTCTAGATAGAGGTGGAAATGTTGGATACGGTAAGGGTACTTTATTTGATTTACTTTTTGCAACAGAGAAGGATCCAAACATTTTAAGTCTAACTGAAAATGTAACATTTGAACTTTTAAGAAGTGGTAAATAACTTCTTTTTTTTCGACATTTTTTTTGTTTCGATCGTCATATAATTGTATAGGAGATAGAAATGAAAAAAGTAATTATATTTACAATATTTATTCTTTTTCTTCCTTTTTTGATAGTTAACTTTTATCAAATTAATGAAAAAAAAGAAATAAAAATTAATTATGTTTCAAATACTATTATTAGAGTAAAAAGGTTATCTACTGGAAATATTGAATCTCTTCCTTTAGAGGAATATATTGTAGGAGTCCTTGCTGGAGAAATGCCTATTTATTTTGAAAAAGAAGCTTTTAAAGCTCAAGCTGTGGCGGCAAGAAGTTATGCTCTGAAAAGAATGGAGTACAATAAAGATAATGATTATGATGTAGTTGACTCTGTTTTAAATCAAGTTTATTTAGATAACGAATATTTAAAAGAAGCGTGGGGTGATGATTATATTGATAATATTAATAAGCTAAAAGAAGTTGTCAATGAAACTTCAATGGAATATTTGGATTATAATGGCCAAGTAATTGATGCACTGTTTTTTTCGACAAGTAATGGTTATACAGAAAGTGCCTCCTTGGTTTTTAATATTGATCTACCGTATTTACAGAGTGTTAAGTCTTCGTGGGATGAGAAGACAAGTTCTGCTTTTAGAGGAAGTATGACGATATCTTTAAGTGATTTTTATATAAGACTTGGTATTGAATATAGTAGTGATCTCGATGTTAAAATTTTAAAACGAAGTTCGACAAATAGAGTGCTTAGTTTAAGTATAAATGGTAATGATTTTTCTGGAAGAACACTATATGATAAATTGGGACTTAAATCTACTGATTTTACAATTGAACAAATAGAAAATAATGTTTTAATTAATACTGTTGGTTATGGTCATGGTGTTGGTATGAGTCAGTATGGCGCGGAAGGAATGGCTAAAGAGGGTTATAATTATGTCGATATATTAAAATATTATTATACTGGTACTGATATTAAAAAAATTGAAAATTAGTGTATATATTTTATAAATTAGGAAACAATTATAGTAGAGGTGAGAATAATGAATAGTAGAAAGGTTAAACCGTATGTAATTCCAATAATTTATGGTATATGCGTGATTGCTTTTTTGTTTAGTATGTATTTTTTGGGAGGATTTGTAAATAACATACTTTTTTCTGAAGATGATAATTTGGAGTATGTTGATGGAGATATTACTGATAATGATGACAATGATATTCCAGTAGTCAGTACCTCTGTAAAAATCGTGAGACCATTTTTGGATAGTTCTGTATCTATAGCTAAAACTTTTTATGATTATGAGGGTGAGGCCGAAGAGCAGGAGAATTCAATTCTCTTTTATGAAGATACTTATATTCAAAATTCTGGTGTAGATTATGCTAGTACTGATCAGTTTGATGTTATTAGTATTTTGGATGGTACAGTTATTTCTGTCGAAGAAAATGATATACTTGGTACAACTGTTGAAATTAGACATTCTAATGATTTGATTTCCATCTATCAAAGTTTATCTGATGTCTCTGTGAAAAAAGATGATCAAATAATTCAAGGACAAATAATTGCTAAAAGTGGTGTTTCTAATATTAATAAAGAACTTGGTAATCATTTGCATTTTGAGTTATATTATAAAGGTAAGATTGTTAACCCAGAAGAGTATTACAATAAATCAGTAGAAGAATTATAGGCAGTAATGCCTTTTTTTACATAATTTTTTTCCTAATTAATATGATTATTTAGGGGGATACATGAATAATAAAATTTATAATAGAGTTATTGCGGAAGCTAATTATATTTTAAAAACGAATAAAACAATAAGAGAAGTTTCAAAAGTTTTTGGTGTTTCAAAAAGCACCGTACATAAAGATATAAAGGAGAAGTTATTTGACATTGACAAAAAAATGTATGATAGAGTGTCAAGTGTATTTGTTTATCATGCTTATATAAAGCACATTAGAGGTGGAGAGGCTACAAAAAGGAAATTTTTGGAGAAAAAATGTGATTAAAACTGTAAAAATTGGTTAAAATATGATAAAATGTAAATAAGGATGGTGATTGCCAGTGTTTAATAAGGATATCGGTATTGATTTAGGAACTGCTAATGTACTTATATATATTAAGGGTCAAGGTATTGTTTTAAATGAACCATCTGTTGTTGCTATCGATGCTGAAACAAAGAAGCCTTTAGCTGTTGGTACGGAGGCACATGAGATGTTAGGTAGGACTCCAGGAAAAGTAAAAGCTATTAAACCTATGAAAGATGGTGTTATTGCTGATTTTGAAACGACTGAGGTTATGCTTAATTATTTTATAAAAAAGGTAAATGGGAAAAGCTTTTTGTCTAGACCAAGGATTTTAATTTGTTGTCCTTCTAATATTACACAGGTTGAAAAAAATGCTATTAAAGAAGCTGCTGAAAGGACAGGCGCTAAAAAGGTCTTTTTAGAAGAGGAACCGAAAGTTGCCTCTATTGGAGCGGGAATGGATATTTCTAAACCTAGTGGGAATATGGTTATCGATATTGGTGGCGGAACTACTGATATTGCTATTTTATCTTTAGGAGGAATTGTTAATAGTGCCTCTATTAGGATCGCTGGTAATGCTTTTGACAATGATATTGTTAAATATATTAAAGATAAATATAAATTACTAGTGGGAGAAAGAACAGCCGAAGATATTAAGATTACCATTGGTACGGTCTTTCCTGGCTCTAGAAGTGAAAAGATGGAAGTTAGAGGTAGGGATTTAGTTACCGGTTTACCTCATACAATTACACTTACTTCTGAGGAAGTAGAGGAAGCGCTACGGGAAAGTGTCTATACGATTATTCATGCTGTCAAAGGTATTTTGGAGCAGACTCCACCGGAGCTTTCCGCTGATATTATCGACAAGGGTATTGTGCTTACTGGAGGTGGTGCTATGGTAGATGGGTTTTCCCAAGTGCTTAGCCAAGAACTTAAAGTTCCTGTATTTATTGCAGAGTCTCCTCTTACTTGTGTAGCTGAAGGTACTGGTATATTACTTGATAATTTGTATATGTTAGAAAGACAATAATTTTTGTCTTTTTTTGTAAAAAACTATGTAAAATTAGATTGTGGTGTTTTCTTTTTGCTTTGTTTTTGATAAAATTGTTTTGGAGGAAGGTGATATTATGGTGATTGGTATTGCTAGTGACCATCGTGGATATAAGGCTAAACTAATGTTAAAAGATTATTTGTATAATTATGAAGTGATTGACTATGGAACTGATAATGAAGATTCTGTTGATTTTCCACTGTATGCGAAAAAGCTTGGAAGTGCTATTCAGGCTGGAGAAGTTGACTTAGGTATTGCTATTTGTGGTACTGGAATTGGAATGAGTATTACTTTGAATAAAATGAAAGGCGTGTATTGTGCCAAAGTTTCTAATGTGAGTGAAGCTACTTTATGTAAAAGTCATAATAATGCTAATGCAATAGCAATTTCTGAAGATTTGTCTGATGACGAAATGAAAAGAATTGTTACAAAATTTATTGAGACTCCTTTTTCTAATATTAGTAAATATATAAGAAGAAATGATGAGATTAAGGAAATAGAAAATGCTTAAATTTTTTCTTTATTTGATTGTTATTCCTTTAGTTATTTTTGCTGTTGATAGTGTAAATATTAATGGTATATTTAAAAAAAATAAAGTTTATCAGGCGAGAGTATTTTACATTCTTATAATTTTTTCTGTGTCATATTTGGTATGTAATTTTTTATATGATTTTGTATATGTAGCAAGTTAAGTTTATGGAAGAAAATGAATATTTTCTTTTTCTTGTTTGTGGGGAGTGGAAATATGTTTAAAATTGGAAATGTTGAATTAAAAAATAATGTTGTACTAGCTCCGATGGCGGGAGTTTGTAATAGTGCTTTTAGAAAAATAATAAAGGAGATGGGTTGTTCACTAGTATTTGCTGAAATGATTAGTGATAAGGGACTTATTTATAATAACGAGAAAACAGTAAATATGCTTTATTTTGAAGAATGTGAAAGACCTATTGCTCAGCAGATATTTGGAAGTGATAAAGATACTTTTGTCAAGGCTGCTAAAATGGTCGAAGAAATTATGCATCCTGACATTATTGACATTAATATGGGATGTCCTGTTCCCAAAGTTGCAATTAGAGCCCAAGCTGGTTCTGCTTTACTTAAAAATACTGATAAAATAAGGGAAATTGTGGAAGCTGTTGTCAGTTCTGTAAATGTTCCCGTTACTGTCAAAATAAGAAGTGGTTGGGATAGTAATAGTATTAATGCTGTAGAAGTAGCTAAAGTTTGTGAAGAAGCAGGTGCTAGTGCTATTACTGTTCATGGTAGGACAAGAAGTCAAGGATATTCTGGAAATGTTGATTTGGATATTATAAAAAAAGTAAAAGAAGCTGTATCTATTCCTGTTATCGGTAATGGTGATATTACTGATATAGATAGTGCAAAAAAGATGCTATCTTATACTGGCTGTGATGCGATAATGATAGGAAGAGGAGTTCTTGGGAATCCTTGGCTTATGAAAGAAATTATTACTTACCTAGATACTGGTGAAAAGATAAGTAAACCTACATATGAAGATAAAATTAACATGTGTTTTCATCATTTGAATTATCTTCTCAAAATTAAGAGTGAAAAAATATCTGTTTTAGAAATGAGAAGTCATATTGCTTGGTATTTAAAAGGAATTCCTGGTTCTCAGAAAGTCAAAAATGAAATATTTAAAGTTACTACATCTGAAAACTTAAAGAAAATTCTTGATAACTATTTGAAAGAACTTAAAAATAATGTATAATACTTAATGGGTGATGTAATTGAAATCGTTGTTTTTTAGAAGAGTGTTAGCTTTTGTCATTGATTTTTTTATTGTTAATATTCTTTTTTCTATTATTACAGTTGGATTTGAATCTAATAGTAGTCTTATTGAAGAAGCTGATGACTTACTTACAAAATATAACAATCAAGAAATAACTATAGATGTCTATAATGAAAATATACAAAGATTAAATTATGAATTACAAAAGAGTAATATTTCTATCAATATATTGTCTTTTGTTGTTATTGTAGGTTATTACTTTGTATTTAATTATTTAAATGGTGGTAGAACAATAGGTAAAAAAATATGTAAAATTAAAATAGTAGAAAAGAATAATAAACCTAGTATTAAGGCTATTATATTAAGAGGTTTGTTTATATATGGTTCTCTATCAACATTATATAATATTATTTTTGTCTTTGTTTTTGATGTTACAAACTTTAGTCGTGGTTATACGATTGTTACTTATATTGAGGCTTTACTTATGATGATTTGCTTGTTTACTATTTTATATAGAAAAGATAAAAGGGGATTACATGATATAGTAGCTGGTACAGAAGTTATTGAAGAGGTGAATAGATAATGGAAAGAACGGAACAAGAGTTAGTTAGAATTGAAAAATTGAATAAAATAAAGGAATATTGTAATCCATATCCAGAAAGATATGAAATAACTCATAAAATTAAGGACGCTAGATTATTGGAAGACGGTACTACTGATGTAAGAATCGCTGGTAGAATTGTATTTATGAGAAAAATGGGCAAGCTAAGTTTTATTAGGATCCGTGATATTGAAGGAGACATGCAACTTGAAATTAAAATAGATTTAGTTGGTGAAAATAACTATGAGTTTTTTAAGAAATTAATTGATACTGGTGATTTTATTGGTGCTCATGGTGATATATTTACTACGCAAACGGGAGAGAAGACACTTAGGGTTAGAGAATTTATGTTTTTAGGTAAAGCACTTCGTCCTCTTCCAGAAAAGTTTCATGGTCTATCGGATACTGAAATGAAATATAGGCAGAGATATGTTGACTTAATTATGAATGAAGAATCTAGAAGAGTTTTTTTAGGGAGAAGTAAATTGTATGCTTTTATTCATAAGTTTTTAGGTGAAAATGGTTTTTTAGAGGTAGAAACTCCCATTCTTCAAAATGCTGTCAGCGGTGCTTCTGCTAAACCATTTTATACTCATCATAATGCTCTAGATATGGAATGTAATTTAAGAATTGCTCCAGAAACATATTTAAAACAGTGTGTAGCGGGTGGATATAGTAGAGTTTATGAAATAGCTAAGTGTTTTAGAAATGAAGGAATGGATTCGGAACACTTACAAGAATTTACGCAAGTTGAGTGGTATGCTTCTTACTGGAATTTTGAAGATAATATTAAATTTTATCAAAAATTTATTAGAAGTCTTTTAATGGAATTAATTGGTACTACAAAAGTTATTTATCAAGATAAAGAAATTGATTTTGGAATTAGTGATTGGAAGAAAATTAACTATGTAGAGGAAATGAGAAAATTACTAGGTTTTGACTTTTTACCTATTGATGATCCTCAAATATTGAAAGATAAGATTGTAGAGACTGGTTTATTTTCTTATAGTGATTTAGATGATTACAAATCTCTTAGTCAAATAATTGATTTTTGTTATAAAAGACTTATTAGGGAAAAGATTGTAGAGCCTACGATTATATACAATTATCCTTCTGTGCTTATTCCTCTTGCCAGAAGGAATGATAATGATGAACGTATTATTGATGTTTTTCAGGTCTTAGTATGTGGAACCGAGCTATGTAAGGCGTATTCTGAATTAGTAAATCCTTTTATTCAAAGACAAGCGTTTGAGGATCAACTTAAAGCGAAGGCTCAAGGTGATGATGAAACAATGGATTTGGATGAGAACTTCTTGATGGCTATGGAGCAAGGAATGCCTCCAATTTCTGGACTTGGTTTTGGAATTGATAGGCTTTTAATGATTATTTTTAATCAGTCATCAGTTAGGGATGTGGTTTTATTCCCACAGATGAAGGATAAAAGATAGTTGTTGTATCTTTAAATTAAAAGGGAATTTTTTCTCTTTTTTATTTACATTTATTACTTTTGTGATATAATTATTGGTGAGGAGGTTATTATGAAGAAACATGGTTTGTTCAAAGTTATGTTAGTAATTTTGGGATTATTAGTTGTAACAAGTATTTTTATTCCTGGTAGAAGTGGTGATATTTCATATGTACCTGTAGGAGATGAAGCAGTTAATTTTGTTCAAGCATTTTATTACTTCTTTGATACAATGGTATTTTTATTAGTTTTAGGAGCTTTTTATGGAGTTTTAAATTCGGTTCCAGCTTATAAAAAATTAATTGATAATATTGCTCAAAAACTTAAACCGCATAGTAAATTATTTGTGTTTATTATGACTATTTTATTTGCTATTTTGGTTTCTATTACGGGATTAGATTATTGTCTTTTGGTATTTGTGCCATTTGTTATATCAATTATATTAATGCTTGGTTATGATAAGCTAGTTGCTATTAGTTCGACTGTTGTGGCAATGTTAGTAGGATTTATGGGAGGAATATTTACTACTTTTAGAGACCCTAACAATTATTATGGTTATTCTCCTACAACAGTGGATGAACTAGCGGGTTTAGATAAATATGTTAATGTTTGGCCAAAAGTTATTTTACTTATTTTGGGAGTAGCTTTACTTATATTCTTTATAAATAGACATATTAAGAATGTACAAGATAAAAAAGTAAAATATGAATTAAATGATGGTGCAGATGTTCTTGTATCTGAAGTAAAAGGCGATTATAAGAATATTAAAACTTGGCCTTTGATGCTTATTTTATCACTAATATTCGTAGTTTTTGTATTAGGTTATTTTCCATGGTATAACTTATTTGGAATTGAAGTATTTAATGATTTACACCAGGATTTATTAGAGTTAACTTTTAGTTTTAGAACTGTCTTTATTGTTGGTGGTATTATTCTTCTAGCAATTATTGTCTTTAAGTTTATTAAAAGAAAGAGTTTTGATACTAAAGATTGGGCTTTAAATTCTATATTTTTAGTTTTGCTATTATGTGTAATATTAAGTTATATTCCTTTAGGTTTTCTTGATAAATTTCAAGATTGGTTTACTGCTAAAGAATTAGGATTAAATAGCATTATTTCTAATAGCTTATATGCTCTAGGTAATTGGTCTAGTTTAGGTTCATTCATGTGCATTATTATGACTTTATTTGTCTTTACATTAATAATTAAATTGATTTACAAAGTTAAATTTAATGATGTTATAGATTCTTTTGTTGAAGGTTCCAAAAGAATGCTTCCTACTGTATTTTTGATGGCACTTTCTTATACAATTCTTATTTGTTCATATAATAATGGTTTTATTTCTACTATTATAACATGGATTAGTGAATCTAGTTTAGGACTTAACGTTGTTACAACTTCATTTGTTACTGCTTTGGGTAGTTTACTTCATGTTGATTTGTATTATACTGCTGCTGGGGTATTTTCACCAATATTATCCGCAGTTACTGATGAATCGTTACTTTCAGTTTATACGATGACTTTCCAAAGTATGTATGGATTAATTTCAATTATTGGACCAACTAGCTTTTTACTTATATTTGTACTTACTTATTTTGATGTTCCTTACACCACATGGGTTAAGTATATTTGGAGATTTATATTAATGTTATTATTACTTGTTATTCTTGTTTTACTTGTACTTTCATTAATATAATTAAATACCTACATTTGATTGTAGGTTTTTTTTTGTATTTTTTACTGCGCTGAATCATATAAGTTTTATCAAAAAAAATAGATTATTTGTGTTTAAATTTTGATAATAAATATCATTATATTCATAGAATAATATGAAAGGAGAAATATTATGCTTGGCAATTTTAACGAGGAAGCTCAAAAAGTATTAATTGATGCAAAAAGAGAGATGAGTGATTTAGGTCATCCTTATATTGGTACGGAGCATTTATTACTTTCTATTTTAAATAATGACTATAATATTACATCAAGATTAAAATCTTATAATCTTACTTATAACAATTTTAAGAGTGAATTATGTAAAATCGTAGGTACTACAAGTAAAAAGTCGGAATTGTTTTTATATACTCCTTTACTTAGGAAAGTTATTGAATCTGCTATTATGGATAGTAAAGAAAATAATGATGGAGAGGTTACGGCAGAGCATTTATTTTTTTCAATGCTCGAAGAGGGTGAAGGTATAGCGATTAGAGTACTAATAGGAATGGGTATTGATATTGAAAGTATGTATGATGATTTTTCTTCGAGTCTTATAAAGAAAGTTAAAAGGAATAAAAAGAAGAAATTATTAATTGAAGAACTTGGTACTGATATTACTAGTGAAGCCGCTAGAGGAAGTTTAGACCCTGTTATCGGTAGAGAAAAAGAAGTTAGAAGAGTTATGGAAATACTGTGTCGTAGAAATAAGAATAATCCGATTTTAATTGGAGAAGCAGGTGTTGGTAAAACTGCAATTGTCGAAGAGTTATCTAGGCTTATTGCAAATGATAATGTTCCTAGTAATTTAAGTGGTAAAAAAGTTATTTCTTTGGATATGGCTACTATGGTAGCGGGGACTAAATACCGTGGTGAATTTGAAGAAAGAATGAAAAAGGTTCTTAAAGAAATTGAAGAAAATACGGATATAATTCTTTTTATTGATGAAATTCATACTCTAGTTGGAGCAGGAGGTGCAGAAGGTGCGATAGATGCTTCTAATATACTTAAACCGGCTTTAGCTAGAGGGAAAATTAGATGTATTGGTGCTACTACAACTGAAGAATATAAGAGGTTTATTGAAAAGGATAGTGCTCTAGAAAGAAGGTTTCAAAAAATATTTATTGATGAACCTACTATCGACGAAACGAAAGAAATTTTGCTTAAAATTAAACCTATATATGAAAAATATCACAATGTTAATATTTCTGAAGTGATGATTGATTCTATTATTAAATTATCAGAAAAGTATATTTTTGATAGAAATAGACCAGATAAGGAAATTGATGTTTTAGATGAAGTGTGTTCTATGGTAAGTATGAAAGAGTCTAATGATAATTATAGTGTTAAAAATATTAGAAGAGAAATAGATAAACTAAATAAAGAAAAAAATAGTTATATTATTGATAATAATATAGAGAAGGCCTTTGATATTAGGAAGAGAGAGACAAAACTTACTTCTATACTTAATGAGATAGAATTATCTAGTAATAATTTTAGAAATGAAATTAGTTTGAATGATATTGCAATGGTTATTAATAATAGGACTAATGTGCCAATATATGAAATTATTAATCATGATACTAGTTGCATTAGTAACATATACAATAATTTAAAAAGTAAAATTATTGGTCAAGATGCTGTTATTGATAGTTTAATTGATATAATAAAAAGAGTTAAGTTCGGTTATAAAGGAAATTGTTATTCTTGTCTATTTGTGGGATCTTCTGGAGTTGGCAAAAGTGCCCTTGCTAAATATTTTGCTAATCTTTTAGTTGGTGAAAATAATTTTATTAGACTTGATATGAGTGAATTTTCTGATACTACTTCTGTAAATAAAATACTAGGATCTTCTCCTGGTTATGTTGGATATGATGATAATAAAAATATTTTAGAAGAAATTAGAAATAAACCAAATTGTGTGATATTGCTCGATGAAATTGATAAGGCTCATCCAAATGTTATTAATTTATTTTATCAAATATTGGAAGAGGGTAAAATAAAAGATTCTAAAGGAAACATTGTTAGATTTAATAATGCAATTATTCTTATGACTTCTAATATTGGTTTTGAAAAAGAGTCTATTGGTTTCAATAAGATTAGAGATAATGTTATTTTATCTGACTTAAAAAATAGATTTAATACTGCTTTTATTAATAGAATTGATAATGTTTTAATATTTAATAGATTATCTTTATTTGATATTAAACTTATTATTGAAAGTAGATTAAATGATTTAAATAAAAAATATGAAGATATTAAAATATCTTATTCAGATAACATTATAGATGAAATAGCTGATAAATCTGATTACTATGAATTTGGTGCTAGAAAAGTGGAAAAAATTATTTCTAGAAATATTGAAAATTTAATTATTGATACAATTATTAATAATAAGACGGAAATAGAGATAACATCTATTTGTCAAGAAAAAACATCACTTTCGTGATGCTTTTTATGGTATTAATCCCCAGCCTGTTACGACGTATCTTCCTCCTTGTCTTTTGGCCGCTGCTGGAGGATTATTATATAATTCTCCATTGACTGTTAATGATGATGATTGTCCACCATCTAAATTGGCAGCATTATATGCTCCATATTTTAACAATATATCCACCATATCTTGTAGTGAAGCTCCATTAATGTAATTTTCTCCATCTATTACGAGAAACATAATAATGCCATCTTTTGTTTGAGCAATTGCCACTCTTGGTGCTTGCCCCCATGGATCTCCAACTATTTCGAGCGGTTTTCCATTTACAATAAGGAAAGGTCCAAAAACTAAGCCATCGTAAACTCCGGCTTCTAATGCCTCATTGGCAGTAGAATTGGACATGAGTTTTAGTTTTCCATCTTTAGTCATTCCAATAATGTTGTCTCTAGAAGTATCTGCTGTGTCCATCCCCCAAGTTATTTCTCCGTCTTGTATTACTGGTCCAATAGGAATGTCGGAACCGTATCCAAAATCAACAAAACCACCACCATTTATGCATACAACACCACCGTAGCGATCGCACATTGTTGTTACTCGTTCTCCTTTTCCTCCAACATTAAATTGTTTAGTAGAAATGAGTCTTACTTTATCTGGTTCATAGATAGCGACTAAATATCCTTTTGATGAACCTACTTTAATGTCTATTATTTTATATAAATCGTTACCTTCATCTCTAGTGAATAGTTCTTCCTCATATTCATCTTTGTATTTTGTCTTTTCTTTGGTATTTATTACAACATCATCAGTATTTGCATCTTCAGTAAATGATATAAAATAGTTACTGTCCATTATTCTTTGAACTGTTTTTTCACTATAAAATATATTGGCTAGGTATTGATGGTTCATTGTCTTCATAGCGGTTGTCACATATAAATTTCGTATCTTATCATATGGCCCGTACATTATAAAGAAACATGCCGCTACTATTATGTCTAAAAATATAAATAATATGGTTGTTTTATATATTTTTTTCTTTTTTCTTTTATTCATTATTGCACCTCATATGGACTATCAATGCTTCCATTTCCTTTGGTTAGTATATCTTTTCTTATAGAAATAACGGGTATTATTTTCAAATCTGATGTGGCTATTTTGGTATATAATCTAAAATCATTTTGCATAACGTATACTAAATTACTTTCAGTGGAAATACCAGTAGAAGTATAGTAGTTTGTAGCGACTGGATTTAAAAATATGTCACCTATACTTAATACTGTTACTTTGGTTGGAACAGTTTGTGAAAGGGTTTTACTGTAATCATAATCGTTGTTACTTCCGTATATTCCATTTGAGTATTCTACTTCGTTTACATAGTCATTATAGCTTAACTGTGATAGATAGGTGTTTTTTAAGTAATATGCTAACGTATCTCTAGTGGTGTCATTATGATAATAGCCGTTGTTCGAGTATTTGTAAGTTACTTCTTGATCATTTATTTTTAAGTATGAATCAAGTGATAACTTAATATTATCTCCGTCGACTTGGTATATTCGCCAAATATCGTTTCCTAGTTTTACGTAACTACCAAACAATCCTCTTTCATCTTCTATAATATAAGGATTTTCTTTAGTACCGTCTCCTTCTATTTCACTTATTGTGCTTTTTATTGTTATTACTGGTTTTACACCAATTATGTCAGTACCATTACTTGTACTTATTTTTCCTTCGTTGTCAACATACCATACTTTGTCTTTTGAATTATTGTTTATTAGGTAAAAGTTTTCTTCATTATTCATGAAACTATCGCTACTTCCTGTATTAACATAGTCATTTATTGACGGTGTTGTTATGTATATTTCATCAGTAGTTTCTTTGCAAGAAATGTTTCCGGTATCTTCTATATTGTCTTTACAAGTATTAGTAAAAGTTAAGTACTGACTTGGGTTATTTAAGCTGTTTTGTAGGATGCCTGTATAATCTTCATCATTATCGTTTAACCATTTGTAAAGATATGAGTTTTCAAAATTTTGGTTTTCTCCACTTGCTAGTGCTGTAAGTGAATTGTCCGCTATTAAAGTGATGCTTTCATCATTATTTATTCTAATAATTCTCCATATTAAATTAGAATAGGTTAAATAATTTTTTTCGGCGTTTCCTGTAAAATAATAACTGCCATTAATACTTTTAAAGTTATCACTATTTTTATTATTATTTATTATGTTATCTGCTAATGTTTTTATTTCTTCTGTTTTATTATTTTCAATATAAAATTTTATAAATCTACTGCCATAGAAAATACAGCAGGCTAAAATGAACGTGAAACTTACTAAATTAAATATTTTTTGAACATTTAATTTTCTTTTCTTTTTTACTTCTCTTTTTACTTCTTTACTCACTAAATCATCCCTTTTCTATCTTCTATATTATAACAAATATATATTTTTTTTACAAGGGAGCTAAAAATATATTTATTAATAATTTACTAAATGTAAAATAAATGCTATAATATAGAATATGGAAGTGGTCGTGTGAAATATAATTTGAACGATGTTGTTGTATTAAAAAAAACTCATCCTTGCGGGTGTAATGAATTTGAAGTGATTAGATTAGGAGTGGATATTAAGGTTAAGTGTAGTAAGTGTGGAAGAGTTATTATGATTCCTCGAGTTGAACTTAATAAAAAAATTAAAAAGGTGATTGAATATGAAAAAAAAGAAAATTAGACTTCATCCAGCATTAGTATTTCTAATACTTACATTGGTTATTATGATTATTAGTAGTATTGGAAGTATACTGGATTTGGAGGCTAGTTATTATGTTGTCAATGAAGCTACTGGAGACTTAACAACACAAGTTGTTACTATTAATAATTTATTTAATAGAACAGGACTTCAGTATTTGATAAGTAATATGTTAAATAACTTTTTAGAGTTTGCTCCACTTGGAAATTTGATTGTTGGACTTCTTGGTGTAGGAGTTGCTTATAAATCTGGTTTTTTAAATTCTTTATTTAAGATGATTGGTCAAAAAGTTCCAAAAAAGGTTTTAACTTTTTTAACTGTTTTATTAGGAATTATTTTTTCTATGTTTTATGAAGTTGGCTATGTTATTTTAATTCCTCTAGCTGCTATACTATTTATGAATTTAGGAAGACATCCTTCTGCTGGAATATGTTCAGCGTTTTCTGGAATTACCTTTGGTTATGGAGCTAATATTGTGGTTAATAGATTGGATAGTATGCTTGCTGAATATACTAGTAAAGCGGTTTCTATATTAGATACTTCTTATAATGTTAATTTGTATGGTAATATTATTTTTACAATTATTAGTACTTTTTTAATTGCCTATTTGGGGATGATTGTTACCGAAAGGTTTATTATTCCTAAACTAGGGAAATACAATTTTGACTCGGAAGAACCATCACAAAGTGATACTGTTGGTAAAAAAGAAAAAAAAGGGGTTATTATTGCTTTTGGTGCAAGTTTAATTGCTACTCTTATATTAATTTATTGTATTATTAAGGGACTTCCATTTTCTGGATTGCTTCTCGATCTTAGTAAGTCTAATTATGTTGATATGCTATTTGGTGAGGGGTCATATTTTTATCAAGGATCAGTAACTATATTTTCATTTATGTTAATTTTTAGTTCATTAATATATGGTATTAGAGTGAAAACAATAGATGATAATAGAGATTTAGTTGATGGAATGAGTTATTATTTAAAGGATGTTGCGTCAATACTTGTTTTAATATTTTTTGCTTCGCAATTTTGTTTGATATTTAGACAAACAAACATAGGTTTATTTATTGTTGCTTCTTTATCGGAACTACTTAATGGTATGCAACTGTCTGGCTTATTACTGGTAATAGTAACTTTTATAGTCGTTGCTATTTCGACATTTTTTGTTCCAGCTGCTTCTACTAAATGGGCTATGTTATCTCCTGTTATTGTTCCAATGTTTATGCAAAGTTCTATGTCTGCTGAATTTTCGGAAGCTGTCTTTAGAGCGGCAGATTCTAGCATGAAAGGAATTACTCCTTTATTTACTTATTTTGTTATTTTAATTGGGTTTTTACATATTTACAATAAGAGAAAAAATGATGTAATTACGATTACTGATGCTATGAGTTTAATGGTTCCTTATGCTATAGCTTTTACTGTTTTATGGTTTATTATTATTTTAGGATTCTATATTATTGGTATTCCTATTGGTATTGATACTGGTGTTATGTTATAAATAAATTATTTATAATTAATAAAGAAAAACTATTGAAAGTAAAAGTAAACTATGTTATAATTCTTATTGTAAGATAGGAGGATGTATGAAAAATAGGTTTAGAATTTGTTGCTATTTGGTTTTTTCTATATTTATAGGTTTATTTGTTTTTAGTGAGTATGAAGCTATGACTGCTGCTGATGATAATGTTGGAACATCTGATGAAAATTTATCTTGTACTGTTTATACTAATAGGTATTTCTTTATTGAAATTAACAGTAATGATATTTATGAAATAAGAGTTGCCGATGGTGCTGTTTGGGATAGACATCATGGTACTTATTTTCCAGCTTTGGGGGCATCAACTGCTTTAAATGAGAGAGATATTTGTTTGAAGCGTAATGCTGATGATACGACTACTTGTGCTAGTTTTGATAGCTCTGATCAGATGACTTTGGAAGATTTTTATATTAGTTATCAAAAAGTTGCTACTGAAGGTACGGAAGTAACGTTTAGTATACCAGATGGCAGCGGAACTACTACGGCGAAAGTTTATGAGTATACTGGTGCGGAATTTTCTGGTAAGAAGAGTGTATTTAGAGATTTTACGCATGGCAGTTGGTTTAATACTTCTGACGAAGGTGTAGTCGGTGAAATTAATGATGAGAGTGTTGACTTGAGTAGTTCACAAATTGAGGCAATGGTTAATGCTAGTGCTTTACCTCATTATATTCAGTTTTCATCTTCTAATGAGAGTGAATTTTTTTACATGACTATTCGTAGGCAAATAGAAGCAGCGCAAAATGGTAATGATAGCGTTACACCATTTGATGTTATTTGGAAAGAAGGTGGAAATGCTGTTTCATCTATTGTATCTCCAGCTTTGTATGTTATAACTTATGAAGTTTGTGAAGAGATACCTGTTCCTGTTAAATATAATGCTACTATTGATTATTTTTATGCTGGAACTGAAAAAAGAGTTGAATTTGGTGATGATGTTGCTAATCCTTGGACTAAATCTGATTTAGAGGATAATTATACTGAAACTGTTACATCTCCTTCATTGGAAAATTGTACTTTTGATAAGGAACAAGTTGAGGTAAAGATTGAAGGAAAAGATTTCTATGATGTGGTTTATTATACTTGTGAGGAAGAAGTTAAGTTTAATGCTACTATAGATTATTTTTATGAAGGTACTACTGAAAGAGTTGAGTTTGATGATGAAGAGGATAATCCTTGGAAAAAAACTGATTTAGAGGATAAATATACAGAGACAGTTACTTCTCCATCTAAAAAGAATTGTACTCCAGATAAAGAAAAAGTAAATGTTAGTATTAATGGTAAAGACTTTTATGATGTGGTTTACTATGCTTGTGAAGAAGTTGAAAATCCTGTAACTGGTACTGCTTTCATAATTGTTGCTACTGTTGTGGGGGCTGGTGCGATTACTGGTGCTGCCGTGTATTACAATAAGAAAGTAAAGAAAAAGGAAGATAATGTTTAAAAATATGACTATAGACTTATCTTTAGTCTTCTTTGGACAGTATTTAAGATGGTATTGTTAAATACTGTCTTTTTTGCTATAATGTATAGGTAAGAAAGAGGTGATATAAATGAGTTTGACTGCAGGGATTGTCGGTTTACCTAATGTTGGAAAATCTACTTTATTTAATGCTATTACTAAAAAAAATATTCTAGCGGCTAATTATCCGTTTGCTACTATTGATCCTAATGTTGGTGTTGTTACTGTTCCTGATAAAAGAGTTGAAGTATTAGAAAATATGTATATTCCTGAAAGGACAATTCCTACTACTTATGAATTTATTGATATAGCAGGATTAGTTAAAGGAGCTAGTGTTGGAGAAGGTTTGGGAAACAAATTTTTGTCTCATATAAGGCAAGTTGATGCTATAGTTGAAGTTGTCAGATGCTTTGATGATGAAAATATTATTCACGTTGATGGAAGTGTTGATCCTATTAGAGATATTGAAGTTATTAACATTGAACTAGTTCTTTCGGATTTAGAAATTATTACATCTAGAATTGGTAAAATAGGTAAAAGGGCAATGACCTCTAAAGATAAAAATGATTTAAAAGAAGTGGAATTATTAGAACGAATAAAAGCTTCTTTAGAAAAAAATATTCCTGTTAGAATGTTGCATCTTAGTGATGACGAAAAGAAAATTATTAGTTCTTTTAATTTGATTACGTTAAAGCCTATTATTTATGCTGCTAATGTTGGAGAAAAAGATATTTCTTGTGGTAATGAGTATACTAAAAGGGTATTGGAGTATGCTAATAACGAGGGAAGTGAGTCTGTCATTATATCTGCTAAAATTGAAAGTGAACTTTCTGAGCTTAATGATGACGATAAACAACTTTTTTTAGAAGAATTGGGTATTAGTGCCAGTGGACTTGACAAACTGATAGATAAGACTTACAAATTGTTGGGATTAGCTACCTTCTTTACTGTGGGATCTGATGAAGTTAGAGCTTGGACTTTTAAAAAGGGAATGAAAGCTCCGGAATGTGCGGGTATTATTCATTCTGACTTCGAAAGAGGTTTTATTAAAGCGGAAGTTATGTCATATGATGATTTGATAAAATATGGTAGCGAAATTAAAGTAAGAGAAAATGGTAAAGTTAGAATTGAAGGTAAAGATTATGTAGTTCAAGATGGTGACATTTGCCATTTTAGATTTAATGTATGAAAGGATGAATATGAGAGAAAGAAATAGTTTGGATGTTAGATATACTTGGGATTTAGAAAAAATATACGATGATATTTCACTTTTTGAAAAAGATTATTTAAAAGTTAAGAAACTAATAACTGAATTATCTGATCATGAGGATAAGATGATGAATGACGCTGAAAATTTTTATGAATCGATAAGACTTTCTTATGAGATCGAAAGGTTATTAGATAAGCTTTCTGTCTATGCAAGTTTATCTTTTGATTTAGATACATCTGATAATGATAAACAGGAGTTAAGTGAAAGGGTTAATAATCTTAAAAGTGATTATTTAAAGAAAAGTTATTTTATAGTTCCTAATATTTTAAAGTGTGATTACTCTGTTATTGAAAAATATTATGAGGTTTTTCCTAAACTTAAAGAATATGAGATATCTTTGAAAAACATATATAGATATAAGAAGCACACTTTGAGTGATAGTGAGGAGAAGGTTTTATCTAGTTTTAATAGAATACTTGGTAAGTGTTATGAAACTTATGAGTTATTTAAGGACTGCGATATGTCTTTTGGGAAAATATTGGATGAAGATGGAAGTGAAGTACAGCTTACTAATAGTAGTTATTCTTTATATATTGAAAGTAGAAGTAGAAAAGTTAGAAAGAAGGCCTTTGATACTTTATACGGTGAATATCAGAAATATTCTAATACGTATGCATCATTATTGGCAACTAATATGAAAGAGCTCTCGACACTAGCTAAAATTAAAAAATATAAATCGGCTATTGAGATGTCACTTTTTGCGGATGATGTACCTATGGAAGTTTACGATAATTTAATTAGTACTGTCCATAAGAACATTGAATTTCTCTATGATTATTACAGACTAAAAAAGGATATACTTGGACTAAAAGAACTACACATGTATGATATTTATGTACCAATTGTTGATAATTTTGATAAAAAATACGATTATGAGGAAGCAAAGGATATTGTAATTAAAGTTTTATCAATTTTTGGTGATGAATATGTCGAAAAGGTTAAAGAGGCTTTTGAAAATAGATGGATAGATGTATATCCAACAAAAAATAAGAGAACGGGCGGATATTCTGGTGGTTCATATGATACATATCCGTATATTCTTCTTAACTATCAAGATAAATATAGTGATATGTCAACTTTAATACATGAAATTGGTCATTCTATGCATAGTTACTATTCGAGATGGAATAATAGTTATCAAAATAGTGAATATAGGATTTTTGTAGCGGAGGTTGCGTCTACTGTCAATGAACTTTTGCTTAGTTACTATATGCTTGACAATTCTGATTGTAAGGAGCAAAAATTATCTATTTTAAATGGGCTGATGGAATTATATAAGGCTACTATCTATAGACAGACAATGTTTGCGGAATTTGAAAAGATAATTTCAGATAAATGCGATAAAGATGAGCCACTTACTGCTAGTAAACTTTCTAGTATTTATTATGATTTGAATAAATTTTATTTTGGTGCTGATGTTGTCGTGGATGATAATATTAGATATGAATGGGAAAAAGTACCGCATTTTTATTACAATTTTTATGTTTATAAATATGCTACTGGGCTTAGTGCTGCCACCAGTATTGTAAAGAGGTTACTTTCAAAAGAAAAAGGTGCTACTGAAAACTATATTGAGTTTTTGAAATGTGGTTCTAGTAAGTCTCCTCTCGATTCTTTAAAACTTGCTGGTGTTGATTTGAGAGATTCTCAAGTTGTGCAAGATGCATTGGATGAATTTAAAAATATTATTGAAATGTACAAAGAAAACATTTAAAAGAGACAAACAATTGTCTCTTTTAAATGTTTTACGTTTTATTATTTAATGTTTTTGATTGTTTAAGTAGTTAATTAGTTCTTCTGCATTTACATAATAGTTATTGTAGTCTTCTGTTTTCAATACTAGCGAACTATTGTCAATTATTAATAGTTCTGTGGTTTTTTCATCGTGGTTTATTATGATCTTTTCATAACATGCTTCATTATTTCCAGTCCATGGACCATTATCTGATAGTTTATTCCAATACTTTTCTATTTCTTTGATAATATTGTTATCTAATTTTATTTGATTGTTATTGCAGTCTATTCTCATTACTTCAATGTTATTGGACTGTAATACTTCTTCAATCCAAGAGACTTTATTATTATTTGTCTTTATCAGTATAAAAGTGGTTGTTAAAATTAATGCAATTATAATTATTCCTATTGTGATGTATTTTTTTTTATTCATATGAATTCTCCTAACTATACTTTAATGGTAGCATTAACTATATTTGATGTCAATAATTACTTAAATATCTTTCTTCAATTCGTAAATTTTCAAAGAACATATTAAAAACTAGAGAATTAGGTATTGCTTAAACAATTCTCTTTTTT
>CALVHX010000002.1 GCA_944329195.1 uncultured Bacilli bacterium
GGAATTCTTCTTTTAACTTAACATAATAAATAACTTAACATAAACACAATTATGTTAATCTACACATAATTTTGTGTAACAAGCAAAATTTTTTCTTTTTTTTAATTTTAGTATTGACAAACTTCGACACTTAGATTATTATATTAATCACCAGTTCGATTTAGGCGAATTGGTGCTAGTATCACACTAGCCAACCCCTTTTTATTCTTTTTGGGAGACTGTTCCTTAGGGGGTCAGTCTCTTTTTTGTGCCTTTTTATTTCCTATTATAATAACGAAAAAAGCAACTATTATAGTTGCTTTTATATATTTAACTATTTGCTTTGGTTATAACTTGAACCACTAAGTTGATTTTCCCCTAGTTTAACTAATCTTTTAGTGATTTCTCCACCAACAGATCCGTTAGCTCTTGAAGTTGTATCTGGTCCTAAATTTACACCAAACTCATTAGCTATTTCATATTTCATTCTTTCGATAGCTTGCTTTGATCCAGGAACTACCATTTTACTATTTGAACTATTACTCATTATTTCACCTCCTACACTAATAGGTTGTGAAATATTGTTAATTTCATACTTTTATTTTAATGGTAATTTTTGCTATATATCAGATGTCAAAATTATTTTCTTTATATCTTATTTTTATGGTTTGAATCGTATTGATGGCATCGGCAATTAAATTTTTATAATCAAAGCTTTGTTCGTACAAAACTGCTTTATCAATACTTGGATTAATAACTGGGTGTTTTGGTAAAAAGATGGTACAGCAGTCTTCATATGGCAAAATCGAGATATCATACGTTCCTATTTTTTTTGCGATGTTTATTATTTCCAACTTATCTAGACATGCAACTGGTCTTATAACTGGATAATTAGTCACCGAGTTTATTACATGCATACTGGTTAAAGTTTGACTAGCTACTTGTCCAACGGATTCTCCATTTATGAGACAAAGACAAGAATTATTTTCCATGATTTTAGATGCTATTCGATACATCATTCTCCTCATTATGGTTATCATATATGTAGAGTCAATATTTTTATATATTGCCTCTTGAATATCGGTGAATTTCACGATATGAAGGGTAATAATAGGCTCGTATTTTGTTAGCTCTCTTACTAGTTTTTTGACTTTACTTTTGGCCATTTCACTAGTATGTGGCGGAGATTCAAAATAAATACACTCTATTTTGATTCCCCTTTTCATGGCTAGATAGCCTGCGACTGGGGAATCTATTCCTCCTGATAGCATGAGAAGCCCTTTACCAGCCACTCCCACAGGATAACCTCCTAAAGCTGGAATTTCCTTGTGATAAATGTATGTATAGTCTTCTCTAATCTCTATTTTTAGTAAATATTCAGGATGATGAACATCAACTGTAATATTAGGAATATTCTTTAATATTAACGAACCTATTTGACGACTAAATTCCATACTTGGTATTTTAAAATTTTTGTCCGCTCTTTCTGTTTCTACTTTAAATGTTTTAAAATCTATCTGACTAGCAATATTTAATGCATTTTCTTCTATTTCTTTTGTATTAGTATTTACTCTAGTAGCGATAACTATACTATGAATACCAAAAATATTTTGAAGAATTGATACTATTTCATCAATATTATCTTCTACTTCAATGAACATTCTAACTCTATTTTTTATTATTTTTACATTGTAGGATGCTAGTGCATTTTTTATATTATTGTATAAGCAGTTTATAAAAATATTTCTATTACCACTTTTTGTTGTTAATTCACCATATTTTATCAAAATGATTTTCATTATATCACCTATTCTATTGTTACACATTGAGATGTATTTTCGATAAATGTGTATGTATTATCTTGATAAAGAACATGACCACACAGTGTTCTTTTTTCATCAAACGGATCTTTCGCTTCTTCTTTTGTCAATAGTCCTTCTTCGATTAGTTTGGCGACAGTAACAGTCTCACCACTCGTAAATGTATTTTTATGACGATCAGCATAAATTTCCGCTGCTGATTCAATCAATTCTATTTTGGCATTTTTTTGTTTTTCCTTACTTCTTTCTAATGATGATGTAACGCTTGGTATCGCTATTGACATAATTATGACAAGAATTACAATTACTACTAATAATTCAACTAAAGTGAAGCCTTTATTACCGATTTTTTTCATTTTTATCACCAATTTAATTATATATGATTATGTTCTTTTTTTCAAGAAAAAAGAATCAATTACTGATCCATTATTATTTTATTTTTTCTTTTAACTTGCTCAAAGTACTTATCGCCTCGATAGGAGTCATATTTAAAATATCAAGTGCTTTAATTTCTTCTTCTACTTCTGATTTTTTATCTTCAAAATTTAATGGCAAAGTAGTTTGAATGACAATATCTTTTTTCTTCTCCTTACTTTCATACACTTTTAAAATATTAGAAGCCCTTTCAATTACTTCATCTGGCAATCCTGCTAATTTTGCGACATTTATACCATAGCTTTTATCTACTGAACCATCTTTTACTTTATGCAGAAAGATGATGTTTCCATTTTCTTCTATGGCTGATACATGCTTATTTTTTAAATTCGATAAGTTTTTTTCCATATCAGTAAGTTCGTGATAATGCGTAGAGAATAAAGTCTTACACTTTATTTTCTTAGCAATGTATTCTAAAATTGCTTCTGCTAAACTCATACCATCAAATGTTGCGGTTCCACGACCCAATTCATCAAATAGGATCAAACTATCTTTAGTAGCATATTTTATGGCACGAGATGCTTCCATCATTTCGACCATGAATGTAGATTCCCCACTTACTAAATCATCAGAGGCACCTATTCTCGTAAATATTTTATCGAAAATTGGTATAGTTGCTTCTTTGGCTGGGACAAAGCAGCCAATTTGTGCCATGATAGAAATTATCCCTAATTGTCGCATGTATGTTGATTTACCTGCCATGTTTGGACCTGTTATTAGTAATATATCGGTGTTGCTATCCATAATTATATCATTTGGAACATATTCTGCAGTAGTTAGAACTTTTTCGACTACTGGATGTCTTGAAGAAATAATTTTTATTTCATTAGACGATGATATGGTTGGTCTTACATAATTATATTTTTCAGATACTAGAGCAAATGATTCAAGAACATCAATTTCACTTATGGCTTTAGATATTTCTTGTAATTGTGGTATATATTGTTTGCATTTTTCTCTGATTTCAATGAATAGATTATATTCTAAATTTATAATTTTATCTTCGGCAGATAGAACTAGATCTTCTTTTTCTTTTAAAAGAGGAGTAATAAACCTTTCACAATTAGCAAGCGTCTGCTTCCTGATATAGCCCATATCTTCTGTTACTAATTGTAGATAAGATTTGGATATTTCTATATAATAACCAAAAACTTTATTAAATCCCACTTTTAACCCTTTTATACCTGTTCTTTCTCTTTCTTGTGCTTCAAATTTACTAATGAAATCTTTTCCACCTTTCCTTAAATCTTTTAATTCATCTAATTCTTTAGAAAATCCTTCTTTAATCAAAAAGCCTTCCTTCAATGAACTTGGTGGTTCCTCATAAATGGAATTTTCTAGTAAGCTATATAGGTCTTCTAACGTGGTTATACTCTCATAAAAGTCTATTTTTTCTAATTTTTCTTTTATTTCTGGCAATACTTTAAGTGATAGCTTTAACTGAAGTAAATCTTTTGCGGTAGCAGAGCCAAACGATATTTTTCCGCAAAGCCTTTCTAAATCATACACTTCATATAGATTATTTCGCAACTCCTCAGCAAGAATAAACTCTTCTAATAATTTTTCTACAACATTATATCTTCTATTTATTTTAGTTACATCTAACAGCGGGTTTTCAATAAAATTTTTTAACTTTCTGGATCCCATGGCAGTCTTCGTATTATCTAAAAGCCAAAGTAGAGAATAATTTCTTTCTTTTGTGCGCAGGCATTCAGTAAGTTCTAAATTTCTTTTTGTGTGAATATCCATAGCGAGAAACAATTCTCTCTCTTTAATGACAACTTTTTGAAAATGCGATAAATTCCTCTTTTGAGATACTGATAGGTAATATAATAACATCTGAATAGACTTTACTATTCTTTCATCAGAGATATTTTGATATATGTTAGAATAGTCATCTGATAAAAATTTGTCACTTATCGTTAATGGGATTTTTTGGGATTTTATTTTTGATAATAGATTTTTATTTATATTGCTATTTGTGATTACTTCTTTTATTTCCAATGATAAAATTTTGTAAACGACATCATCAAGATTATTTTCTAATACTTCTGAGTATATTTCACCAGTAGTAATATCTGAATATGTTAGCGCAAATCCATACGAAAAATCATATAAACTTCCTATGTAATTATTTTCCTTTTCATTTAGAGAATTACCACTGATAATAGTCCCAGAAGATATCACTTCGACAACATCTCTTTTGACAATTCCTTTGGCACTTTTGGGATCTTCTAACTGTTCGCATATTGCGACTTTAAAACCTTTTTTTATTAGTTTGTCGATATACATTTCGGCAGCATGAAATGGAACTCCACACATAGGAACACGTTCATCCAAACCGGCTGATTTTCCTGTCAATGTAAGTTCTAAGGCGTGAGCGACTGTCTCTGCGTCTTCAAAAAACATCTCATAGAAATCTCCTAGTCTATATAGTATTATTGTATCCTCGTATTTATCTTTAAGTTCGACATAATGCTTCATCATTGGAGATAATTTGTTTCGATCTACTTCATTTCTTTTCATACTTTTTTAACCTTCTTTGCCCTTACATTATATCATTTTAGGAAAAAAATGTAAATTATAAATATTGCTTTCTAACTGCTAATCAAAGATGATATAGTAAAATTTTTCTTTTTTATTTTTAAGTTTAAACGTATTGTTATTTTTTTATAGTTAATATATAATATTATATGGTGATAGTAATGAAGAAAAAAAGAAAGCTTAGAAAAGGAAGAATATTACTTTTAGTATTAGTTATTGTTCTATTTATTTCTTCTCTTTTATATTTTTTGCTACCTAGAAATTACGGTTATAGAAAAGAAACTATTGATGTCTTTAAAGAAGAAAATATCTATAACAAAATTATGGATAAAAAGAAATACTCAAAAACTTTAGAAATGGTAGTATTAAGTAACAGTTTCAATGAGGAATATTTAGATGAGTATTTAGAAATTAATTATGTTGAAAGTGATGATAGTTTTATTAATGATATCAATAAATTGCTATCTCTTGGATATAAAAGTAAAGAGATAAATGTATTTTACGAAAACATACCAGATAGTATTTCTGTTATTGTAAATAACCGCTACAACAGCAATATAACTAATTATTTGAACTTAAATTATTTTATAGAAGATAATTTGGATAGATATATTAAGTATGAAAATAATGATACAAAATTCGATTCTATTTATAATACTGATGTAATAAAGGAAAATTATAATTATGAGGATACTGTTACATTCGTAAATGCTTATTTAGATAGAGATTATTATTCAAATGATATTAATTTGTCCAACGAAGAAGCTAGTGCTATTGATGTTATTGTAAATAAATATTATAAACTAAATGAAAATTACGAGCCAAGTGATTTGGTTACTATTGACAGTAAGTTTGCTTCTAATAATCAAAGACTTAGGAAGGAAGCTGCTGATAAGTTTGAAGAGATGGCTGCAGATGCTTTGGCTAGTGGCATTAAAATATATGCCGGTTCTACTTATCGTTCTTATGATTATCAATTAGATCTTTATAATAGGTACGTCTTGCAAGATGGTTTTGCAGAGGCAGAAACTTATTCAGCAAGAGCTGGATATTCTGAGCATCAACTTGGTTTGGCAGTAGATGTCTTAAATGGTGATTGGCAATACTTGAGTGAAAATGATGACGAGTATACTTGGCTTATTGATAACTCTTATAAGTATGGTTTTATTCTTAGATATCCCAGAAATAAAGAATATGTTACTGGTTATATGTTCGAAGATTGGCATTTTAGATATTTGGGTGTTGAACTTGCAAATAAAGTTAAATTGAGTGGCCTTACTTATGATGAGTATGTAGCTAGAGGAGTATAAAATAAAAGCGCTTCATTGTGAAGCTTTTTATTTGTTTTAAATAATTAATTTTCTAATAATGACTTAATTGCTCTACTAATGATTATTTTACCGTATTGATAACTTATGCCTCCTTGCTGATAAGCTATATATGGCGTTCTAAGCGGGCCATCGCATGATAGTTCAATAGAACTTCCTTGCGTAAAACTACCTGAAGCCATAATTATTTTATCCTCATAGCCCGGCATGTCAGATGGCTCTACTAATGAGTTAGAATCAATTTTTGAGTTTTTTTGAATTTGTCTTACATATTTTATTAGTTTATCTTTATCTCTAAATATAATATTTTGGACTATATCTACCCTTTCATCATTATATTTTGGGCTTACATCATATCCTAATTTTTCAAACATATATGCTGTAAAAATACTTGTTTTAAGAGCATTAGCTACAACCATTGGTGAAAAATATAGTCCCTCTAGAATATATCTATTTTGTCCAAGCGATGGACCTACTTCAAAATCTTGACCCGGAACGTTTAATCTTTCGGCGCATAGTGTTAAGAGTTCTTTTCTTCCGACAATATACCCACCATTGGTAGCAATTGCTCCTCCAAGATTTTTAATAAGCGAGCCTACACAAATATCTGCTCCTACTTCTGTAGGTTCTTTTTTCCCTACTAATTCGCAATAGCAATTATCTACCATAATTATTACTTCAGCACTTATTTCTCTTATTACTTTGATAACTTTTTCTATTTTGTCTATGCTAATGCTTTCTCTAGTGCTATACCCTTTACTTCTCTGTATTTCAATAACCTTTATTTTTTCTTTTCTTAGCGTATTTCTTATTTTGTCGTAGTCAAAGTCATTATTGATTAAATCAATTTGTCTATATTTTATTCCAAAGGATTTAAGGGACGATTTATTATTGTTAAAACCAATAATACTATCTAACGTGTCGTATGGTTTTCCTGTAATAGAAAGGAGAATGTCGTTAGGCCTTAATAGGGCAAAAAGACATGTACTTATGGCGTGGGTTCCTGAAATAAACTGCGTTCTGACTAGAGCGCTTTCCGTTTTAAATACATCAGCATAAACCCTTTCTATTTTGTCTCTTCCAATATCTCCATATCCATATCCTGTAGAGCCATAAAGATCTGTCTCACAAATATTGTTTTCAATAAAAGAGTTTAATATTTTTTCACTATTATATTCTTCAACATCGTCTATTTTTTTGAAAATGTCTTCTAATTCTTCGGTAGCATTTTGTAGTAATTTGTCAATCATCTTATTCCTCCATCAACTCTTATTACACTTTTATTTATATAACTAGCCGCATCACTTATTAAGAACTTTACAGTGTTTGCTATTTCCTCTGGATTAGCAAAACGATTAAGCAATATTTTTTCCTCTTCGTTATGGATAAAATACTTGTCTAAATTACTATTCATTTCTGTATTTACCCATCCTGGGCAAACTGTGTTTACTCTTACATATGGAGCTAGGTAATTTGCTAAATTATTCGATACGGAAATTAATCCCGCCTTTGAGGCATCATAATCTAAACTTTCAGGATACTCTGTATCTATTCCATTAGTTGAGCTTATATTTATAATTACTCCATACTTATTTTTTTTCATCTTAAGTCCTATCTTTTTGCTTAAGATAAATGGTGCCACTAAATTTATATCCAGTATTTTTCTGAAATTTTCTTTCGTTTTATCCTCAAAAATTGTATCGATTGCCATAGCGGCATTATTTATCAAAATATCTATTTTATCATATTTTTGATAAATTATATCGAGCATACTGTCTATTTCTTCCTCACTTGCGAGATTACATTTAACAGCAAGAAATTGTCTTTTGTATTTCTCTTCTAGCTCATTTTTTAATTTCAGTGCGTTTCCTCTATTACTATTATAGTGAATTATAACTTCATAATCGGGAGCTAGAGCTCTTGCAGTTTCCTTTCCTATTCCAGAAGAAGCTCCTGTTATTAATATGGTTTTTTTCATTATTACACCTCTTGTGATATTGTATCACATATTTTTATATTTTTTCAAATAAACTACTTGTCAAATATAAATTTATATGATATTATTATTACTGTCTATGGCGGAATTGGTGAAGTGGTTAACACGGTGGATTGTGGTTCCATTATTCGTGGGTTCGATTCCCACATTCCGTCCCATTTTTAATTTAAACTCCCATGTTATTGGGATTTTTATTATTATTTACCAATATTTTATTGGGTTTGACAATTTATCTCTTGTGTTGAATTTAAAAAGAAAGTGCTTTCTAACCAAGCCTTTCTTTTATTAATTTATTAACTAATGACATATCTGCTTTTCCTTTTACCTTTGGAGATATGCTTTTCATTATTATTCCTATATCTTTAGTACTTGTTGGTTTTACTTCTTCAAAAACCTTATCAATAATCTTATTTAATTCTTCTAAAGATAATTCTTCTGGCATATAAGCACTTAAAATTTCTATCTCTTTTTTGTTTTGTAATACTAGATCTTCTCTATTTGCCTCTTCAAACTGTGAAATTGCTTCTCTTCTCATTTTAATTTGCTTTGAAATCACATTTATAACATCATCATCAGTTAGCTCTTCACGAGGGTTAGGTTTTGCTACTTGCATAGCTCCTTTTATCATTCTTATTACACCAAGCTTAAAACTATCTTTATTTTTCATAGCATCTTTTAAATCATTATTAATTTTTTCAGACAATGTCATACCAATTACTCCTTAATAATTTTTTCTATTTTTTCTAGAATTAATTGTATTTTTCTTTTTCTCTTCTTTCAATTTTACTCCTGGTTTTTTATATCCTTCTGCTCTTTCTTTAGCTTTAGAGAGATTACCATTTCGTGCAACTTGATTTTTGAATTTTTTAAGAGCAAATTCGACATCATTATTTCTTACACTAACGGTTACTTTAGTTCCTGCCGACATCTTATCCCTCCTTCCGCTTTTCATTAAAGATTATAACATTATTTGACATATTTTACAAGCAGAATATTTAATAAAATATGGTTTTTTGCCTTTTTTTTAAATATCGCACATTTTTCCGGACACTTTTCTTCGAATATAACTTCCTAGGGACTCTCCTATTTGATAAATCACTTCTAAAGTACGATAAAATGCAGATAGCATAGAAGCGGTTAAAGAAGCTCCTCCAGAAACTTCGATCATTTCTGTTTTTTCTAATTTTTTCATATTAACTCCTCCTAATTGTTACATTTTTTAGGGTTTGCATACCCGTGAAATATTCCAGTTACAAAGCTTATTAATCCAGTTATTAATATAACTACTGTAGTAGCACTAATGCCACCGCCACCATCTACTTTCTTCATTTCTTCTTTTGTTATTTTTTGCATATATTCCTCCATTATTTATTCAATATGTACTCTATTATTTTCTTATCTTCCTTCACCACCTTTAAATTGATAACTAAATTATTTAATTTATATTTTATTGGTAAATTTACCTTTATTTTTATTATCTGATATGTATCGACATTATCGGTAAAATACTCACTATCGATGTTTATGATTTTATAGCTATATAATTTTCCATCAATTACTAATTTGTTATTATTAACTAGATATTTTACTTTAGAAATAGGGATATAAATTTTCAAGTAATACTCATTTTCTTCATTTATTATTATCCCTCTCAGATCATAATATGTTTTATAATTAAATACTGTAAATATTATAATTAAGGAGAGCATTATTATAATAATTATCATTATGTATACGTAAATAAAAGGTTCAACTTTTCTTTGAAGAATTATTTCATTATCTATATATTTATTCACTCGTTATTCCTTATTGAATTAATTACGCTTCCATTATCTATCTTAATCACACGGTCATATAAGTCTATATTTTCTTTTCGGTGTGATACGATAATTATTGTACTATCATAAAAGTAATAAAACATATTCTTTAAAATTTTTCTCTCTAAATTAATATCTATTTGACTTAAACCCTCATCAATCATAATTATTTTTCCTTCCTTTAATAAACTCCTAGCGAGTATTATTCTTTGACGCTCACCACCAGAAATATTACATCCATTTTCTTCTAGTAAATAGTCATATCCTAAAATATTTTCTTTGATTATGTCATTGATATAAAATATTTTACATATGTTTAAGTATTTTTCTTCCTTTATATTTCTACTTAATAGTATGTTATTTCGAATACTATCTGTATAAAGTTGTTCATTTTGAGATATATAAATGATTTCTCTTCTAATATCTGACATACTGTAGTCATTTATGTCATAGTTATTTATAAAAACCATGTTCCGCTGTATTTGACAGTATTTATATAGTATTTTTAAAATAGTAGACTTTCCACTACCAGAAGAACCCAAAATTAGCACTTTTTCTCTATCTTTTATTTCTATACTTATATTTTTTAATATATATGTTTTGTTATTGTATGTGTAATCTAAGTTGCTTATATTAATGTTACCATTGATGTTTAATTTTCTCTCTTCATAAATTTTTTCACCTTCTATTTCAAAAAGTGAGTTTGCTCTTTGCAGAGACGATTTGTTATAAAAGTATTCGTTTGACAATTCAATTAAATTATTCAATGGATAAATTAAATAATTCATTAAATAGGATATTGTCACATAGTTTCCTATTGTTAATTTACCTTCCATAATGTATCTCATACTAATAAAACTAATCAATAATATACTTATGTCCCCAATAGCATTTTGAAGCGATAACATTAGATTATTTATTTTGGTAAAGTTATAACTGTTATTTAAACCTTCACTATATATTTTACTAAATTTTAAAATAGTATTATCTTCTATATTTAAACCTTTAACAGTTTCAAATGAGCTAACTGACTCAATTATGTTGTTATTTATTTTAGCATTATCTTCTTGATTTACAATTACACTTCTTCTCGTATGAGGTATGAAGAAAGATAGCGTTATTATATTGATTATCTCTACAAAGACAATTAGATATGTTATTTTTTTATTTATGTTATAAATAATTACAATCGACACGACAAAAGTTAAGGTATCTAAAAACAGCACTACTATAGATTTAGAAATAAAATTTTTTACATAAGATAGATCTTTAACTCGTGATAAGATGTCTCCAGTGGTTCTATTTTTGTAATAACTGAAGGGAAGTAAAATTACTTTGCTAAATGCACTTATGATTATGCTACTATCTATTTTTTGATTTAAATAAATGATTAGATGACCTCTGATGTAACCAGTTATGATTTTTATTATATGAAAGATACAGAAAACAATTGTTATTACAACTAAATTATGCACATTGGTATCTAAAATTTTGTCAAAGACTATTTGAGTATACAGTGATGTAATTCCTGTTATAATGGTAAATATTATCGACAACAAAATTAGGAAAATTATCAACTTTTTATTATTAAAGATGATTTTGAACAATAATTTATTTAAAACTTTTTCTTTGGGGTATAATGGTAACTTTCTAACTTTTTCAAATATCATTAAATAGCCAGTCCAAATTTCATTAAAATCAAATAAATCTTTTGTACTTTTACCTATTGCTGGATCCATAACTAATACTTTATCGTTACTAATTTTATAAACTACAACAAAGTGAGTGTAATTTTTATTCTTTAACTGAACTATGTAAGGCGCCGGAATATTTTTGATTTTTTCAATGTCATCTACTTTATATGCTCTACTTTCTAATCCTAGTGATGAGGCCGCTAATGAAATGTTATAAAAATTTGTTCCTTCTTTAGTTGTATTTGTCATATCTATCAATCTCTCAATAGAAATATCACCTCCGTAGTAACGAATGATTGATAGTAATGAAGCCGCACCACAATCTTTGTTTCCTTCTTGTAATACAATTAAGCTTTTTTTCATTTTACTCCCTTCATCTTTTATATACAACTTTTCTGAAGATTTTTCTAAATTTTTGCAAATTTTTCTTATAAATAAATTATTCCAAAACATACGTACACACAAAATAGTAGACTTGATTTTGAGTATAATATGCTTCTAAATTTGATCAAATTATTTAATAAACAGTATAGTTAAAAATATAATTTCTGATAGAAAATGGTAACAGAGAACATTATTTTTTTATCAAATATATGTATATGAAAATTTGTTTACATGCACATATTAGTATAAATTAAAATACTATAGTAGAAGTTCACTATAGTATTAATCATAGTATATTACAATTGAAATTGTAATTGAAAAAAACTCAATCCAAAATTGTTGGATTGAGTTTTATTTTTCTCTCATCTATAATATAATTTAGTTTAAATTCTTCTTCTTGATCTTCTTTTTTAATATTATAAATGAAAATATAATCTTCATAATCAGATGTGTCCAATTCTTGCTCACGATATCCTATGCCAACGTCTTCAAAATAATAGTAATATTTTAGACTTGGTATATATTTATTTTCTTTAGTTTCTAGGACAAAATTATCTAGTTTTAATTCATATTTGTCTGTTTTTCCTTTGATGGAAAATTTTATGATAAAGTAACAATAATCTTTACTTATTCTATTTTTTTCAGATATGAAACTATCGGTTACTTTAATGTTGAAATAATTAGTTCCTAATGTCTCTTTCTCATTTAAATCTCTATTCATTACAAATTTGTTAAATGGAAATGAGATTATTAGAATTAGGGTTATTATTATCAAAATAATGTTAATAAAAAACTTGTTTTCTGCATAATAATATTTAAGTTCTCTAAGTACCCTTCTTCCTACTTTTTTAATATTATCTGATTCAAATCCGATATTTATTTCAACTTCTTCACTGTCTTCCTTTTCTAATTTTAGTTCGTTTAAGTCTTTACTAAAGTTAAATTTTTTTATATCAAATCCTAAACCTCTTACTAATACTGGAAGGCATATTATGAACATGCCCCAAAAATTAAATCTGCTAATATCTCTTAACAATCGTATATTCCTTGCGGACATATTACTTACTTCTAATTCTTTTAAATTAGAATATAAGTAGAGAAAACAAATGACAGATAATATACTTACTATTACTATTATTACATACAAAAGTTTTGGTTTTTTCTTATACCTCATTAAAAGAAAGATTACGACGGATAAAACGATAACGAAGATGAAAGATATAAAAAGAAATGTGCTTATATAATTACTAGATATTACCTCGATATTTCCGCTTGTAGAAATGTAGTCTTTGAAAAATGAAAGTATACTATTTGCTCGATATGTGATATAGGCAAGTAATGCAAATAATATTAAATGTATAAGTCTGAAACTTTTTATTAATATGGCATATGGTCTTCTTAGTATCATCTTTCTACATATCCCTCCAAATTGTTTGGATCCTCTAATTTATATGGGTCAGTACTAGTTCCTGTGCCTGATACAACAAGAGTTGATTTTTTTAAATAAAGCGTTGGAATAATAGGATATGAACTATATGCATTTAAAGTCATTGCTCGTCCAGTGCTCGAGATAATCGTTACAGACATATCGGAGTTAAAATTATTAGTTATCATCCACTGATTAGTACCGGTATGTAGCCAATCATTGTTGCGACATGCATAGGAACTTGTACTATTATTATAGTTATATAAATTTTGTGTACACTGTGAGAAGTCCGTCGCATATCCATAATCAGATGGATAAATTAGTCCTATTCCGCCAATCCATGTCGATGACTGCCCAGAGGGAACTTCACTTCCTCTTTCGTATTGATATGCCTCATCTGAATATATTTGTAAATTAGAGTCAATACCTCCTAAATTCCAAGTAGCATTGTCTATCATCCACCTTGTTTCTTCGTTTTTTAATCCCGTACTTGTGAAATCACAAGCTGTGGCAGCATTACTACGTCCAGAATAACAGTTTCCACTTGCTCCATTGTAATATAAACTTCCTCCTACGCTTTCACTCTCATATCCACTATTTAAGAGTTTCATGACGTCTGCTTGACTCCAATTATTTACCCCGTAACCAGAATTAGAAGTTGAACTTGAGCTATCCCAAGAATATGTGCCGATCGATTCTCCTCTAACAATTTTTGCTCTTCCGTTAAATACTCCTATTATTCTCCACAATTCACAAGTATCGGAAGTTTGACTACTATAGTTGCTACAGTTAAAATATATATAATTGTTAGGGTCAGCACCGTAATATCTAATGTTTCCTCCATCTAAAGACTGCGTTGTACCACCTAATCTATCATTCATTAGGCCGACACTGGTAGCGTAGTTATAACTTATACTGTTATTACTAACCGTCGTTTTACTTGCGCTATCATATAATTCACTTATCTTTTTTGAAATATCTACTGGTGGAGTATATACTTCAGATACTAGCGTTATACCCGATGGTACTATTAAATCGCCACCTCTTTCATATCCTAAAATTGTCGACAGTGTTATACTTGTTTCGCCACCATTGTTTTCTAAAAATAATTTTATATATTTATATTCATTAGCGGCAACAATGCCATCTTCTGGAGATTCAGAATCGCTGTATACTTTAACTGATACCGAAGAATTAGTAGTATAACCAACAGCGTATCTAATTCTGCCGCTGCTTGTATTTTGTAATCTGTACATAACTGTTTTTGTACTATTTGCTGGAATAGTAACTGTTTTTGTGTTCAAAGATTCTAAGTTCACTAAATATAGATCTTCTTGATTTAAGTCTATTGTCGTATCAGTAGCAAATGTTTGATACAGCGCCGCTATTGTAAGTGAAATCGTTAATACTATAGCTGATGTTATTATTTTTTTTTTCTTCATAAGCAATCTCCTCTTATATTTCTTATCTTACTATATAAATTATATAATAAAATTTAATAAAAGGCAACAAAAAATAGTCTCCTTAGAGACTACTTTTATATATAAACATAAGATAAATCTTATGACATTATATTTTATGCAAATACAGGTATTTTAGTTCTTTTTTTTGAGGATTATTTTATTTATTTGGATCAACTAAAATTTTAATTGAATCTGATATTCCAGAAGTTAATTCCTCATAAGAAGATTGTACATCTGAAAGTCCTACTATTTTAGATAGAAATCTTAAAACATCGATCTTTTTTTTGGCCATTAGGTCAATACATGTTTGAAATTCTTCTTTTGTATAAGCTATTGCACCTTTTATTGTTAGTTCTCTCATAACCCCTACTACTGAAGGAATAGTGATTGGTTCCATTGAGACTCCTACCAAGATTACTGTCCCTCCCGGTTTTGCTGATATTAGAGCACTCGTTACAGCGGATGATGAGCCCGAACAATCAATAACTAAATCATACCCATCTACTGTATCTTCTAACACTTTATCTACTAGTTTTTCATTTTTGGCATCATACCACTTATCCGCTACTTGTAGTTCTATAGCTTTTTTACCACGCTCTGGATTTGTTTCCGACAGTGCTACAAAACTAGCTCCCTCTTTTTTAGCGAACATTGCGCAAACTAATCCGATTATTCCACCACCAATTATCAAAACTTTTTCTCCTACTTTAATATTGGCTAGGTGAATGGCATGTAAGCCAACCGCTGTTGGCTCTACCATAGCCCCTTCTTCATCACTTATTTCATCGGGTAATTTAATAACCATGTCAGGTCTTACCGATAACTCGTATGCCATCGAACCGGGACTATCGAGCGATAATCCTGTAGCATATGTCCATGTTTGATGACAATACTGAAAATTACCTGTCAAACAGGCATGACAATTTCCACATGGTGATATTGGAAGAGCAGTAACCCTATCTCCTACTTTCAAGTCTTTTCTACTTCCAGGATTAACTACAGTACCACTATATTCATGTCCTATTACTAGTCCTTTGGGACTGCCGGCTTCCCAATAATGAATATCCGAACCACAAATTCCTGATTTTTTGACTGAAACGATGACACTACCATTTTGAGAAATGGGTTCGCTAATATCTTCTATTTCAAACTTTCTTTTATCTTTTAATACAACTGCTTTCATTATTATCACTCTCCTAACTAAAAGTATAACACAAAAGTTACTTAAAAATTCTTTTTCTTCGTAGCTATACAATCTACTTTACATTTCTTATAGTATTTTAGGGGTTTGAATTTGATACTCATCTTTTTATTTGAGATGAAGCTTTTTTAGCGGTCAATAAACTATTGTATTCTTCTTTTATTTTTTTGAATCTTTCTTGGTTTTCTTCTATACCGACATAATGTTTTGGATCTTTTAACATCATTTTTAATTTAGATGTAGTAATTATCCCAAGCTGATAATTATGTATAATTTGATTTATTACATCAAAATTGCCATCTTGTAACAACCGTTTTAATTTTACTTCTAAATAGTCTAGTATTGCTGACTGTATATTTCCAAGCACGCTTTGTTCTATGTTTTCATCTGAATATCTAAGCAAAAAATTTAATTCAATATCTCTAAATAATTTAAAGGATTTATCTTCATCTTCAATATACCGCTGTAATTTTTCTTGTATTGGAGATATACCCAAATTTGAAAAATATCCTTCTTTGAAAACATCAATGCCTACTATTTGAATTAGTTGAAATACCAAGCTAGCTTCAAAATAATATTTTGATGATAGTTCGCTCCTTCCAGGAATGCCTGTAAATACTATTAATTCAGTAAAGCCTTCGGTAAGTCCTCTATTTTCTTCTTCTTGCTTTTCTGCTGGAAATTTATCGAATCCGCATAATGTTATTCCTGTTTTTTTATTATGGTTACTGGAAGACATGTGTGCTAACTCATGTAATAATGTTGCTCTATATTCATTCCAATAAAATTCTTCTGGGTGCTTCGAAAACTGTGCTAATTGCCATAATTCCAATAACGATTCTTTATAGATAATTATTTTATTATTACGAGTATCATATCCGCCAGCAGTACTGTTTTCTTCTTTAAAAATTTGCTCTTCTGGCCTTTTGACAAGTTCTACATTTAGGTTAAGCTCTGTATGAAGCGTTCCAATATTTCGATAAAGGTTATTCCTATGTCCGTACGGTATTATGCTCTCTAACCAATTGATTAAATTTAATACATATGGTTTATTTTCTATTTCATTGTTTGACTCTATTAAAGCTTCGAGTAAATCACTATTATAAACATAACTATATTTATCATTTAACAATTTTTGTAGTTTTTTATCTTCTTCGTTTGAAAGCGGTGCAGGACCATCTTGTGTCTTTTTTAAAATCTTTACTTGCCTATTTTCATATATAACTATGTATTTATTTTCTCCTATTACAAAATAGCTGTCTGTCATATTTTTATCACCTACTACATTTATTATATCACACTAATTCATATTCTCTTGCAATAATCCTTTCATCTGAACAATATTTAATTACATACTCATTATCTTGTTTACATATGATTATTCCAACTGTATCGTTTTCATCAATAGTTTTTATATTTTTATCAATGTAATTCATATATATCATTATTTGTCCTGTATGTTCTTTCTTTAATTCTGTTACTTTTAGTTCAACTACTACATAACACTTATATTTAATGTTATAAAGAAGTAAGTCAATATAATTATATCTATCAAGTAATTTAATAGGATATTCACTTTTAATAAATGTAAATCCATTTCCTAATTCTTCTAAGAAATTTTCAATATCTTCTAAGATTAATTTTTGTAATACCTTTTCTGAAAATATATCATATTTATTGCTATTTCTAATCATAATTGGATTCTTTACAAAGTCAACTACATTAGACTCATCATGATTTATTATTTTATTTTTAGTAGATTCCGGTAGTCTTTCATATTCGTTAGATTTTATTTTTTCTCTTAACTGCCTAATTGATAAACTATTTAATTCAGCTATTTTGACATAATATTGAAATTTATTATCATCAAACCAAAGAACTTCACAATAATGACTCCAACTTAATTTGGCAGACACTGTCTGCCATTTTTGAGATACTTTATAAAATCGTCTCATATTTCTTAAATTTCTTTGACTATATCCCGAACCTAATTCTTCGGTTAATCTTAATGAATACTCTTTAATGATACTTTCTCCATATTGATTACCTGCTTCAAGTAATAATTTACCAACATTATAGTATGTATTTAAATCACTTTTATTAGTTGAGTAACTTTTAACTTTTCGATTTATTTCATTATCTATTAAATTTTTCTTTATCTCGTTGTAATAATTCATATCTACTCCTTTCTAAGGCATACAAGTTTCTATTTTCAGTCTATCTTTCTTTATCTTAAACATAATACTTCCATCTAAATCTGTTCTATATATTTTTGAATTGTTTAAATTATTTAATACTTCTTTATTTGGATGACCATATCTATTATTTTTACCAACGCTTATTATCGAATATTTCGGATTAATACTATTTATAAATTCTTTGTGAGAACTTGTTCTACTTCCGTGATGTCCTACTTTTAAAATATCGATATTTTTTAAATTATATTTCTCTAAAATATATCTTTCTACTTCCATTTCTGCATCTCCCATCAATAATATTTTTATTCCACTAATTTCTGTATATATGATGGTAGAGTTATCATTTTCATCATCGTATAACTTATTATTTAAAAAATATAATCTGTTATTATTAAGATTTAATTCTTTGATATTTTGAAAATATTTTATATTCCTTTTTTCTAGAACTGTAATTAGTTTTTTTTCTAAATCGTTAAATTTTCCCCTATTGAAAATGACATTTTCTACTTTAAAATTATTAACGAGATAAAAAGAACCACCAATATGATCATAATCGCCATGAGAAATAACTAAATAATTTATTTTAGAAATGCCCTTGCTTTTCAGATAATTGATTATATTTTTAATTTTGTATTCGCTATAATTATTACCAGTATCTATTAAGATGTTTTTTTTATTATATGGAAATTGAATTAAAAGACAATCTGCTTGTCCTACATCAAATGCAACAATATTTGTATCACCATCAAGATATGGAGAGGCCTTTATAATTAAGATCGTTATTAATAGTAGATAACTGAGTTTTGGTTTATGTAGAGTAATTAAAAGTATAATATAATAAATAATAATTATAATTATGTTGGGTTTTGGAAAGCTGATTATGGTTATTTCTATACTTGAAATAAATATTGTAAAGTTTTCTAACAAACTAATTAATTGATATAAAAAGGAATCCAAAAAAGGAAGTATTAATGCAATTATCGAAAGTGGAAAAATGATCGTGCTTACTATTGGAATTAATAAGACATTTACTAAAATGCTAATAATATTAATTTCATAACTATTATAAATAGTTATTGGTAGAGACGCGAAAAAGGAAATAAGCGTGGTATATATTGCTTTATTTATTCCTTTCTTTTTTCTGATTCTATTTGTAAATATAATTAAGAATAGTGATATTAAGTAAGAGTATATAAAGCCTATATCATATATGATAAATGGGTCTATAATAATAGCTAAAATGATTACTAACATCATTATATCAATTTTTTTAAGATTTAGTTTAAATAAGTAGTTAAAAGTCGATAGACTATACATAAGAATTGCTCTAAGCAATGAAGGGATTATGCCCAATAATAAAAGGAAAAAAATTAAGAATACATTTACGATGATACGTTTAATTTTCTTGTTATATGTGATCCTATCTAAATAATAGCATATAATGGTACTGATAAAATAAATATGTGAACTTGATATTGAAAACAAATGGGAGACGCCTATATTTTGATATTCTTCTTTGATATCTGCGCTAATATCACTGTTGTCTCCAAGTATAAATGTTTTAATATAAGATGATGACTTCATAGTATTAATTTTTTTGTATAAAATATTCTTTATCGTATATAAGTAATTGTTGTTATTTTCTATTTTATTAATTTTATCAGCTTCGACTATGTAATAAATTTTTTTATTATATAAGTATTTTTTATAGTCAAATGAATTAGGAATCGTATTTTTAGTTGGTTCTACTAGATTTCCCCTTACTAAAATTTTATCACCGTATGCTAAATTGTCTAGTTTTTGTCCTTCTTTAAATTGGTAATTAATTATTAATTTTTCTCTTCCTTTTATTTCTAATGTTAATTTGGAACTGGTTGTCCTAATTTTTGTAACTTCCCCAATAAAGACTTTATCGCTTTTATTGTATTTTGACTCAAAACAATAAAACCTTGTAAATAGAAAAGACCCTATAACAAAAACTAGTGCTAGAAATTTAAATAAATATTTAGACTGTAATACTCGCTTTAATTTCTTCAAATAGTTCCTCACCTATTCCACTTACATTTTTTATATCGTCAATGGTTTTAAAAGAGCCATTGTTGCTACGATAATTAATTATTTCTTCTGCTCTTACTTCTCCTATGCCTGGAAGAGTCATTAACTCTTCTTTACTAGCGGTATTAATATTAATTATTTCATTATTGTCTTTAGTATTATCTTCTTCTATACATGCATCATTTTCTTGAATTGGACAATCGCATACGCATATTTGTCCTTTTAGTTTTTCTAATACTTCATCACTAGAGTAGATAATAATTGTCATTTCGTCAGTTACTGTTTTTGCTAAATTAATTAAACTGGTATCTGCCCCATCTAATAGACCACCCGCTAGTGATATGACGTCATTTACTCTATAGGTACTATCTACTTCGTATACTCCCGGATTTGCAACCATTCCTTTTATATCCACGACTACTTTAAGATCGCTTACTGTCTTTTTATCAATATTGTCTTCTTCTTGTTCTTCCTCTTTGAAGATATCTATCGTCACTTCTTTTTCCTCTATATCATTTTTATATAAAACGTAGATTATTACTATCATTAAAATTGATATTCCGCCCAATATCATTATTATTTTTTTCATTTATCTTCCTCCTATCTACTTTTTATATACAACATTTTTTACTTTTTTTCTTATTTTTTTAGAGTTTTCTATGTTTAATTTTGATTGTCCTTTTCGTTATGTTATTGTATAATATTTTTGGTGATGTTATTGTTTGGTATCAAAGAAAATGTTAAATATGAAGAAATAATTAAGTCTTCTAAATTTATTTCTTTAATATTTCGAGTAGATAGTCAAAAGGACGTATATCTTTATCTCGATAATATAAAAAAAGAATATCCTGGGGCAACTCATTATTGCTATGGATATGTTATTGATAATGAAAAAAAATCATCTGATGATAGTGAGCCCTCTAAAACAGCAGGATATCCTATTATGAAACAAATCGAGGGCAACGGCTTAAACTATGTATTACTAGTGGTAGTAAGATATTTTGGTGGAATAAAATTAGGGATTGGTCCTTTAACGCGTACTTACTCAAAAATGGCTGGGGAAGTAATTAAAAAGGCTTGCAAGGTCTCTCTCGTTAAGGGATACAATGTTAATGTTTCTTTTAGTTATAAAGAAATTAAAAAAGTAGATTTTATTTTAAAAGATAGTAAAGTGATCGATAAAGTATTTGATAATAATGTTTCTTACAATGCCATCGTGACAAAAGAGACGCTAGAAAAATTATCAAAATACGATATTTCAATCAATAAAGAAGTGTATATAGAAAAAGAATAGACTTTTTCTATTCTGATTTACCTTCCAAGACCTACTTTACTAAAGACTTCTCTAACTTTTTCTTCCGCTATTTTATTTGTTATTTCTCTTCCTCTATCTAATATTTTGTCTATTTCATTACTACTAATTAATTCGTTATATTTACGCTGAATATTTGAAAGGGTTTCAACTACTACATCCGCTACTTCTTTTTTTAGGAGTCCATAATTGTAGTTTCTAAAGTGCTCTTCAGTCTTGTCCATCGATATTTTTTTTAGACAGGAATAAATTGTCAGCAAGTTAGAAATTCCCGGTTTATTTTCTGGATCATAGTAAACTTTGGAATCACTATCGGTGACAGCGGACATGATTTTTTTCCTAATTGTTTTTTCATCATCTAATAAAAGAATTACCCCTTTATAGCTATCATCGCTTTTGCTCATTTTTTTAGTGGGCTCTTGAAGATCCATAATTTTGGCTCCCAATTTTGGAATAAGCGGTTCAGGGACTTTAAAAGTATCTCCATATGTTTTATTAAATCTTTCCGCTATATTTCTAGCAAGTTCGACATGCTGCTTTTGATCTATACCAACTGGTACATAATCGGCATCATATAAAAGAATATCCGAAGCCATAAGAATTGGATAAGTAAATAATCCTACCGTAACATTTTCTTTTTTACTTGATTTGTCCTTATATTGAGTCATTCTAGAAGCTTCTCCCATATAAGTATTACATTCTAATACCCAAGATAAATTGGCGTGATATAAGTTTTCTGATTGCAGATAAATAATATTTTTATCTGCTTCTACGCCACACGCTAAATATAGTGCAACATTTTTCCTTATTCTTTCTCTTAAAACTTTAGGGTCTTGTCTAACTGTAATAGCATGCATATCTGGGACAAAGATAAATGACTCGTATTCTTCTTGTCTTTCTATAGTGCCCATAATTCCTCCTATTAGACTTCCTAATGTCAGTTCCCCACTTGGTTTTAATCCTGTAAGTATCCTTTTCATAATTCACCTTCTCTATCGTAATTATATAATAATTAGTATCTTTTTTCAATATTATTTACTTATTAACTTAATTTTGTTATAATTTTATAGTGATTGGAAAATGGAGAAATTATTATATTATTTTTTACTTTTTTTAATATACTCTATTATTGTTGGATAATAGAGGTTATCGTTGTCGGCACTAGAGAAAAAAAGTTTGTTAATAGAGGATTTATGATGGGTCCTTATTGTCCTATTTATGGATATTCATCGATCATTATGGTTTTCTATTTAGATCAATATCAAGATAATATTTTAACTGTTTTTTTATTAGCGGTAATAGTTTGCTCTTTTATTGAATATGTTGTTAGCTATATTATGGAGAAGCTCTTTTCTGCTAGATGGTGGGATTATTCTAATCGAAAGTTTAATATCAATGGTAGAGTCTGCCTTACTAATGCTTTTTTCTTTGGTATATTGGGAGCTTTTTTGGTTTATATTGTTAACCCTTTTATTAATGACATTTTGCTGACTATCAATACTACCACACTTAACATAGTATCTTCTATTTTACTTACTATATTTATCATCGATTTTATAGTATCTATTGGTATAACTTATAAACTTAAAAATACTATTAAGAAATTTAATAAAGATAATACTGAAGAAATCACTAGAAAGATTAAAGAAACTATCGAAAATAGGGTTCTAAATAGAAGAATTTTTAAAGCCTTTCCTAATTTTAAGACGAACATACTTACCAAGTTTAATATTTTAAAGGAAGACATCAGAGAAAAGAGAAATAATAAACAATAAAGTAGGACTTAACATGTTCCTACTTTTTCTATTACTATTTGCTATCTATTGGTTGCTTGAAAATGCTTTTATATATATCTTCATAGTCCTCTACAAAAATGATATTTAATCTTTCTTTTACTTCATTTGGAAAATCACTTAGTTCTTTTGAACAACCCAAAGGTAAATATACTGTGTCGATTCCATTTGTAGAGGCCGCTATTAGTTTTTCCTTTAATCCTCCTACTGGTAATATTTTTCCTCTTAGGGTTATCTCACCAGTCATCGATATTTTATTACTTATTATTTTATTTTTTAATAAACTTAAAATTGCTGTTACGATGGCGATTCCAGCAGATGGTCCATCCTTTGGCGAGGAAGCTTCCTCGATGTGGAAATGAAAGTCTGCCTCCTTGAACAAGTCATAATCAATTCCAAACAACCCGCTATTGGCTTTGATATAACTTAAGGCTATATAAATACTTTCTTTGATTATGTCACCTAATGTCCCTGTCAGTGTTACCAGTCCTTTTCCTGGGTAAGTTGTGCATGTTACTTTTAATATTGTTCCTCCGTAAGGCGTGTAAGCCAGTCCGTTTACTATTCCTGTTTTGTCGTTTTCATCATTATTATTGTAATTATACTTTGTCGTCCCTAGATACCCTTCAATATCGCTAGTATCGATGGTTATTTTATTTTTTTTATTATTTGAAATAATTGCTTTTCTAATTATAGAATCTATCTGACGATGAAGCTCTCTGGCACCTGCTTCTTTCGTATAACATGTTATTATTTTCTCTATTGCTAAATCGGTAAATTTTATGTTTTTAATTTTATAGTCATCCAAGAGTTTAGGTATTAGGTGATATTTAGCAATGTTTATTTTTTCATAGCTGGTATAACTTGATAATTCTATTATCTCTAATCTATCTAATAATGGTTCTGGTATTGTACTTATATTGTTAGCGGTCAAAATGAATAATACTTTCGATAGATCAAACTCTTCTTCGATGTAATTGTCACAAAATTTACTATTTTGCTCTCTATCTAGTACCTCTAATAATGCTGATGCTGGGTCCCCCTTGTAATCTTTTGTTAATTTATCTACTTCATCTATTAGAAAGACAGGGTTTTTTGTCTTTGCTTTTTTCATTTGGCTTATTATCTTGCCAGGTGATGCTCCTATATATGTCCTTCGGTGTCCCAAGATTTCTGCTTCGTCATTGATTCCTCCGACAGATATTTTTACAAACTCTTTACCTAGAGCAGTTGCAATAGAACTAGCAAGTGATGTTTTTCCGACTCCTGGTGGTCCTATTAAACAAATTATTGGGCTACTTATAGAACCACCCTTTTTCTTGACAGCAATATATTCGATAATTCTTTTTTTGGCACTATTTAGCCCAAAATGTGATGTATTTAATACTTCTTCTATTTTTTTGACATCTGTGTTATCCTTGGTAGTGGTGTTCCAAGGAAGTGATAGCAACCAATCGATATAGGTTCTAATAGTTGTCGTTTCAGGTGATGATGGGCTAGTATAGGAATATCTTTCGATTTCTTCATTTAACTTTCTAATTATGTTTTCTGGAAGGGAAAGTGATTTTATCTTCTCTCTTAGCTTTTTTATGTCTTCTTCTTTGGGGTCTGTTTCCCCAAGTTCTTCCTTTATGAGTCTAATTTTTTCTTTAAGCATGTACTGTCTTTGTTCTTCTTCTAATTTTATTTTTAAATTATCTTCTATTTTATTTTCTAATTTGACAGTTTCTATTTCTTTTGTCAAATCTTCAATAATGGTTCTAATTCGGTACACGGGATTTGTTATTGCTATATACTTTAAAGCATCTTGATAGTCTAGTGGTAATTCTGAAACAATTATATCCGCTAGTTTATCTAAATTTTTTACACCACTTATTCTTCCAATGACTGTATTAGACATATAAGGAGAAATGCTTATATATTCGTTTAACTTTCGAAATAAAATTCTTTCTAAGGCAGATGACTCTATTTCGCTATATTCATATTCTTTAGTTGGTATAACAAAGGCAGATATGATTTCATTTGTTTCGATATAATTTAGTATTTCAACTCTAGAAGTACCACTTATTACTACTCTAGTTATTCCATTTGAAAGTGCTATTTTTGATTTTATTTTTCCCAGTATACCAATTTTGGGCAATTCTTTAAATGATGGATTTTCCTCTAATGGATCTTGCAAATTTATTAATAGAATATGATTATCATAGACCTTTTCAGAGATATTTAGTACTTCTAGGTCAGAAATACTTGTGAATTCTAGTCTTATTTCATTGTAAGGAAAAAGAATTACTTCTCTTAAATATAGTATAGGCAAGTTTGTTTCAACCATGAAGCACCTCCATATAAAATAAAAATGTATCTCTAGTAATTATTAATAAAAATTTAGAGATACATCACTTCCTTTTCACTGCATATATGATAGCATAAATAAAAAATATATCAAGTATTTTTGACATATTTTTTACTTTTTCTATCTCTTATTTAAGCGTTTCTAATTGGGAAAATCTAACTCATTAATTATAAAGTTATCACCACTTTTTTTAATTATTACTTTACCAAGATTGTATTCAAAATTAGTATTTGAACACTCTGAAATATTACTAACAGTGCACTTTTCTAAGTCTTTGATATACTCGTAGGCTATATTAGCAGTTATTTCATCTTTAGTACTACCTATTATTTCGATATTATAATTACCAGTATAAGTATTTGTTATGCCGCTATTGGAGTAATTCCGGCAATAAAGATTCCCATCTATTTCATAATAGTTATCATAATACTTAGGATTATTATTATCAGCTAATTTTAATTCCTTTATTAAACTTTCATCCATAAAAGAAGTTAAATATTCTTTTAGCTCATCCAAACTTTTGAACTCCGACTTGAGATATTCTCCTTCCAACTGTCCTGCTTCTGTAGTGAACTCTATTTTTTTGCTTTCGCTAGTATTGCCGCAAAAAACTTTTGAAGTGCTTTGCTGATTATAATCTAATGCTCTATCTAATAAATTTCTAACTTCTTCTTCTGTGTTATTGTCAATCGTTTGATCTTTGATATATGTACTACATGCATAACCGGTATAATTACTGCCATGTTTTTGATAACTGATCTTGTACCATTTTGAACAGTTTTCTGTTTCAGATAGTTCTTCTTCTATTGTGACTTTTTGATAGCAGGATAAACCATCTATTATTTCTCCAGTGGTTGAATTTCTAACATTTAGTAATGATGTATTTTCATCACATGAAACATATCCTAACCTTTCTTGTTCTTCTTCTATGGTTGTATTTGAATCTCTTGGATTATCTTTGTTTTCAGAAATGACTTCTTTATCTTTGGAATTAAATATTAAATAGATTATTACTCCCACTAGCGCCAAAATTAGTATAATCATGCATATAATAATTATTTTTTTCTTCTTGTCTTGCCCATTATTTATTTGGTTTATTCTCTTTATATTGTCCTCCTTTCTTTCACTTTCTTTTTCTTCTTCAAAATCTTTTTCTATTTCTTTTTCAATGTCATTCATAAAGCTCCTCCTATTTATAATATACCATAGTGTAGTTAAAAAGAATAGTCTTTTTTTAGTTTAGTAGCAATTCTATGTAAATAAAGCACTTTTTTAAAAGTGCTCTAACTATTTTGTTTTACATATTCTAATCTTAATTTGTCCGCTACTGTCACTATGAATTCAGAGTTCGTTGGTTTTGCCTTATCGATATCGACACTGTGCCCAAAGACATCTTCCATCAGATCCCAATCGCCACGATTCCACGATACTTCGATGGCATGTCTAATGGCTCTTTCTACACGTGATACTGTTGTATCAAACCTACTAGCTAACTCTGGATATAGTTCTTTTGTTATACCTCCGATTATTTCGGGATTATCATATACTAGTGAAATGGCTTCCCTAATGTATTGATAACCTTTAATATGAGATGGCATTCCTAACTCATGTAATATTTTGCTAATTGATATTTGGAGGTTGTTGTGAAAAATATTGATTGTTCTTTTACTTGTCTCTTTGAATGTATCTAGTATCTTATCTTCTAAATCGGATAAATCGAAAGGCTTTAAAATATAGTAATTCACACCGAATTCACTTACCTTTCTAATAGTATCTGGAGCATTATAAGATGTAGCTACTATGATGTCTTTTTCCAGCTTTAATTTTTTTAACTCCTTCAAAACTCCCAATCCATCTTTTTTAGGCATAATTAAGTCTAGTATAATTAGATCATACTCTAAATTTTTTCCCTTTATTATGTTAAGTCCTTCCTCGCCATCATAGACTGTTCCTACTACTTCTATTTTAGGGTGGTTTTCAAAATAATCTTTTACCATTTCTGTCAAGTTGATGTTATCATCAATCATTAAAATTTTAATTTTTTCCATTTTATTCCTTCTTTCTTGTTTATTGTACTACCTAAAATAAGCGAAATATGTCGAATTATACTTTTTTAAAAAAGTAGAGAAATTTTGTTACTTCTCTACTTAAATATTATTAATCATTTTTTCAACTTCTTTTATATCGGAAGATATACTCCCTATCATAACTCCATTTATGCTGTCAATATTTATGATATCATTAATATTGCTGCTTGTTACAGAACCACCATAAATAATATTGGGTTTAGTCTTATATTTTTTTTCGAGATATTCTGATATAAAAGTTGTTATTTCTTTTATCTTATCGATACTTGGAAGAACTCCTGTACTAATAGCATATATTGGTTCATATGCGAAAGTAATAAACTCTATATTTTGAATATCTTTTAGATACGAATCTAATAGTAATGGTATTTTATCATGATAATCTTCATCCATGTCTTCTCCGAAACATAGAATTGGAAAGATATTGGAATCTAAAGATTCTATTAGCTTCAGGTTAATAGTCTTTTTATTTTCATTAGAATCGATAATTCGCTCGTGATGCCCTATTATTACATATTCTATGCCAAGTGATTTTAACTGAATACTCGATATTTCACCAGTGTGATTTTTAGTAATGTCATAGTGCATGTTTTGAGCCCCTACTGCCCACTGGGAATTATTAAGAAACGCTTCTAAATAGATATTTGAAGGACATATAATTATGTCATTTTCTGTATCTATGTTATTTGTCATTTCAATATAGTTATATAAATCTTCGTATAAAAGACTCGCTTTGTGATTAAATACTATTATTTTTTTCATGCTTTTTTACTCCTTCCCCATAAAATAGCTATAATTCCACCCGCTATTAAGGGGATATAGTATGTTACTAATCTCCATAACAGCATGTATGTCATTATAACTGATTCTTCTAATAGACCTTTGAATAGATAAATAAAACAGTATTCTGCTGCGCCGCTATTGCCCGGGGTTACTATTAGTAAACTCATCATTCTAACGTACGTTACTAAAATAAATAGATTTATAATATCGATGCTATTTATTTTTATAGATAGTGCCAGCGGCCATATTGATAAGTAGAAAAATAAGAAAGATAGAACATTAATTCCAAGTAATTTGATAAATAGCTTGCGATCCTTTCGAAGTTTATCTACACTATCATCAAAGTTGTTTAAGTAACTATCAACTTTTTTCCTTGTCGCGTCAATATTTTTTATTATTTTTATTTTGTGAAGAAATAATAATCCTTTCTTCATAATAAAGTGGTTAAATTTTTTATTATAAGCTAGTAGATAAAAGAAGACTAACCCAATAATATTTGCGACAAAACTAATTATAACACTCAAATTGACAAATGAATTATTAGGAACGATATTAGTAAATATGTTTAAGATAACTGCTAATATATTGACTATTATTAGAGACATTTGATATAAAATAAACTTTTGGATGACTATGTTAGAGGCTTTTCCATAAGGAAGCCCTGCTCTTTTCAAATAGAAAATCTCAAATGATTCACCACCAACTGAACTAGGTGTTATTCCTGCAAAAAAAGGGTATATGAGGCAAATCTCGAGCATTTTCTTTTTACTTACACTATCTTTTTCTTTTTTAGCTAGAAGATAAGTTGTTTCCGCAATTAGGTATTTGGAAAAGAATACAAATAATATTCCTCCCATTAGGTAAAATACGTCTATACTCGATAATATCTTTATTATGTCGTAATAGTCATCCTTCAATGTGAAATATAGTATTAAAACAAAGATTATTATAACTATTACTAGATATACACTAACTTTTTTATCCTTCATTATCTACTTCTTCTATTCCTATTAATTTACCATCCTCTATATACTTTAGCGTTGCTCCACCACCAGTAGATATGTGATAAAAGGAAGATGAATATCCTAGCTTATTAGCGGCAGATGCTGTATCTCCTCCTCCAACTAATGTTTTTATTTTGTTTTTCTCCAAAATTTTAAACACTTGTTTTGTTCCATCTGAAAATCTTTTATCTTCAAAAAGCCCCATTGGACCGTTTATTATTACTCTTTTAGCGGTCTTTAGTTCCTTCTCAAAAGCTTTGATAGTTTTAGGACCAATATCATAGCCTACATCTTCATCAGAAAAATTTTCAATATCTTTTACTTCGACATTTATATTATCTTTACTAACTTTAAAATCTTTTGGTAAGAGTATTTTTTGTGGATACTTTTTAAGTATTTTGGTACAAAAAGATAGATGTTCATTTGCTATTATTGAAGAGCCTATATTATATCCAAGTGCTTTTAAAAAGGTAAAAGACATGGCACCACCGATTAGTAATTTATCGCATTTTTCTAATAATTTTTCAATTAATGTTATTTTGTCTTCAACTTTTTTTCCTCCTAAAATGACGATAAATGGATGTGCTTTGCTATTTAAAATAGAATCTATCTTCCTTAGCTCTTTTTCAACTAAAAATCCAACACCACTAGGTAGATACTTTGGTATGCCGACAATAGAAGCATGCTTTCTATGACATGAACCATATGCATCATTTATAAATATATCACCTAAAGAGGCCCAGTATTTAGAGAGTTCTAAATCGCACTTGGATTCTTTTTCTCCATTTAAATCTTCAAACCTAGTATTTTCAATTAATAATACTTCTTTTTCTTTAAGATTTCTAACTTTATCTTTTAATTTAATACCACTAGTCTCTCTTGAGAAAAGAACCGGTTGATTTAAATATTCAGATAACTTTATTGAAACTGGATATAGGCTATTATCTTTTTTGTCCTCTTCTTTTTTTACTTTTCCTAGATGTGATAATAGAACTACTTTGGCAGATGCATTAATAGCATACTTTATTGTTCTTAAACTTGATCTTATTCTCGTGTCATCAGTTATGATGCCATCTGTCATTGGAACATTTAAATCACATCTTATTATTACTGTTTTGCTTTTTAATTCAAAATCTTTTATTGTCTTTTTCATTTTTTCTCCTCGATTATGATTATACTATATTTTTTTTTAGAAGTAAATTGTTAGTCTATATTTTATTTTATTTAATAAAATTATGGTGAGGGATACTATGAAAAATGTAATTGAATTTTATTATAATATATCTTGCTTGGATCTTCATAGAAAAGATGGTTATTATTTTTTTAAATTCAATAATAATAATTTTACTTTTATCCCTTACTTTGGGGATATTAATAAAATCGAAGATATTTATAATCTTAACTTCCATTTATCAAAAGTAATTAAGATCGATAATATTATCTTGAATAGATATAATAATCCAATTACAATAGTAGATGGTGATAATTATGTTCTAATTACAAATAACATCCAAAAAGAATTGAGATTACCTGATATATCGAATATAGCAAATATACCAATTTTTAACATAAAACAAAATAATAGTTCCCTTAAGAGAAAGAATTGGGATATTTTGTGGGGAAATAAAATCGATTATTTTGAGGCACAAGTTGGTGAGAATGAAAAACGTTATCCCCTGATTAGAGAATCTTTTGATTATTTTGTTGGGCTTGGAGAGACCGCAATAGCGTATCTTGTGAATACTAAAAGAGAAGTTAAACCCACTGGATACGATGAAATGGTAATATCTCACGTTTCTTTGTCTGATTCTATTTATAGCCCACTTAATATTATTTTAGATCATAAAGCAAGAGATTTAGCAGAATATATTAAGTTGGCTTTTTTTAATAGAAATTATAATATTTTTAAAGAGTTGGATGAATATTTTTATTATAATTATTATTCGGAGTATGGTATTAGGATTTTGTACTCTAGAATTTTATATCCTAGTTTTTACTTTGATGTATATGATAAGATAATTAGTGGAAATGCTGAAGAGAAAGCTTTAAATAAGATAATTAATGCAATTGACGATTATGAATCTTATTTATATAGTATCCAATTATACTTAAAAAAGTTTTACAATATTCCAGAAATTGAATGGTTAAAAAAAAGAGGCATTAATCCTCATTTACAACTTTAACTATTTCCGGTATTTCACTTATTAATGCTGTTTCAATCCCATCTTCCAATGTAGACGAGGCAAGGGGACAGTTTGAACAGGCACCGACTAGTGTCACATATACCACTCCATTTTCATATCTATTAAATTTTACCGAGCCGCCATCGTTTTCTAAATATGGCTTTAGCCTATCAAGTACTTCATTTATTCTCTTTTCAATATCTTTTTCTTTCATTTTATCACCTACCAACATTATATATTTTTTTTTAAAAAAGCACAAGTGAATATTTTAAAAATGGTAAAAAAGTGATATAATAATCGATGTAAGGAAGATATTATGGAAAAGATAAAGGAAAAAGATATTGTTAAAGTTACCGTTACGGGAGTACAAAAATATGGGGCTTTTGTAAATACAGAAAACTACGAAGGATTAATTCATATTTCGGAAATATCTTATGGATTTGTTAAGAATGTTAATGATTATTTAAAGGTCGGCGATAATATTTTCGCAGAAGTTGTTGAGGTCGATGATAAAGAAAATCATTTAAAACTTAGTATAAAAGATATTGATTATAAAAGAGATGGCTCTAAGCTCAAAAGAATGGCAGAAACGAAAAATGGATTTAAGCCACTTAAAGATAATTTAGATATATGGATTAATGAAAAGATAAAGGAACTTACAGATAAAATGTAAAAAAATAAAAAATATTTATAAATTGCTTGACAAAGAATAGTAACAAATGGTATATTATTGATTGTCACGAAGCAATGGGCGATTAGCTCAGTTGGTTAGAGCACCTGCCTTACAAGCAGGGGGTCATAGGTTCGAGTCCTATATCGCCCACCATTGTGCCGAAATAGCTCAATCGGTAGAGCAACTGACTTGTAATCAGTAGGTTACGGGTTCAATTCCTGTTTTCGGCACCATTTGAAGATAACTTACGAACTGTTAAAGGCTCGTAAGTTTTATTTTGGTAAAAAAATTCACATCTTCTTTTGATGACAAATGGAATTTGTAGAATAAAAGTATTAAAAATGAAAAAGAGCTATGCAAAATATTTATCTAATGGTATAATATTTATGGTGAGGTGAAATATGAACTACAATGATTTAAGCAAAGAAATGCAAACATTTCTTAATAAAGCAATGGATATATACTCCGCAATCAAAGATAGAGTAATAAGAAGGGATGTTAAATATATCACTAAAACAATAAACTATGAATTTTGAATATAATGGTAATTTATTAGAAGAAGAGAGAATTAAACTTGTTGCAAATGAAATAGTTAATAAATATCCACAGATTAGTTTTGAAAAAGCAAAAGAAGCTGCGATGCTCGAAGGCAAAATTTCTGATTATAAAACAGTTAATGATGAACTTAATAGATTATATAATATTATGTTAGTCAATTGTGATAATAAAAATATAGTATCTTTTGTCTATAAGGATTTTCTCAATTTATTAAATAACAGTAATATAGAAGAATATAATAATACCTACATTTCTTTAACAGATGGAATAAATGATTATCTTCAAAATTATGGTGAATTTCCTTTTTTAAGTGATTATCTTCAAAATTATGGTGAATTTCCTTTTTTAAGTGATTATCAATAAAAAGGATTTAAAATGATATTAAAAGTTTTTGAAATTATCTGGCTTTTATTACTTATGTGATAAAATTAGATTGTGTAAGGGATAAGGTGTCTTTATGAAAAGAAAAGTAATTTTTATATTAGTAATTGTTATACTATTAATAGGTGCAATAGTTATTTGGCTTAATAGTAGTAGCGATTTGAGTAAATACGCACGTACCGTCGGACTTAAAAAAAATGATGACTATATGATTGGTGTTGCTTTACTTGACAATAAAGATGAATACATTAATTATATTGGTACCAATGAAAAATTAGAATATTATGAACTAGAAGGTCAAGATATATATTTAGTTATACCAAAATATAAAGATAGCACGATTAATGTTTATGAAGCTAGATTAGATGACAATGGAAATCTTGTCAAAAATAGTTTATTATTTACGACTTATAATCCATTTGTTATTAAATGTAACGTCTCTGATATTATACCTTCCATTATTTTAGAAGTATCTTACAATGATAAGGTGATTGAATATTCGCCTAGTTTAAGTTTGAAAGATGGAAGTTTATTTGTGACAGATGATGTATTAAATATTACTAAAGACTAAATTTTTTCTAATGCTAACACTAAAATAGGTAACTATTTAGTCTTTCATAATATAATAAGCTTTTTAGATTCCATAATATTAGGATTTCAAATTGGTAGGAAAATTTAAAACCTGATTTTTCCCTTTTGTAATATATATTTTCTTTGTTTTTTAAATGTAATTCACGACATTAAGATCTAAATAGTTACCTAAAATAGATAGATAAATAAAAAATAGATAAAAAATTAACTAAAAAACACTTGATTTTCTTAATAAATATGATATAATTATTAGGCAAGCACAATTTAGTGCCTAGCTTTATTTGGAGGGATAGCGAAGTGGTCAAACGCGGCAGACTGTAAATCTGTTCCTTCGGGTTCCATGGTTCAAATCCATGTCCCTCCACCACTTTATTTTTATTGCCTCGTAGCCAAGCGGTAAGGCACCACACTTTGACTGTGGCATTCGTAAGTTCGAATCTTGCCGAGGCAACCAGCTTTATTGCTCCGTTAGCTCAGTCGGTAGAGCATTTGACTTTTAATCAAAGGGTCATGCGTTCAAGTCGCATACGGGGCACCACTATGTTGATATTAGCTAACTATAATTAGTTAGTTTTTTTATAGACTTTATCATTATTTTTTTAATTAATCATTTTCTTTCTAAATTTTCTATATGCACATAGCATTTCTTCATTATTTAAGTAATTCGATAATAAAATTTCCCATTGTTTTTTATACAATAAATATTTATCATCCGTTATTTTAGAAAATAGTGATAATATTGCAAAATTGTTTTTATTTATAAAGCATATTTCTTCAAGCAATAAAATTAAATTATACACACTATCATCATTTTTTAAATCTACTTTTTCTACATCCATGTCTACCTTTTTAAATTCTTCCTCTAAATCTTTAGACAGATTTAAATAGTTATAATAAAAGTTATTGACTATCATTAAATTATAATTACGTAAGAAATAATCTATAAATTGGTAATCTCCGTAGTATTTCTTTGATAAAAAGGTATTGTTTTCATCGCTTTTTACACATTGTGATACTATTGTGACAACAGATGATGACATTGGAAAAATTTCAGTAAAATAAGAAATAAAACTATCTATAATACAAATAAACTGTTCTTCTGCTGTCAGCTGTCTTTTTTTTACTAATGAAGAATTTATTTCTACTTTTATGTTATCTAATAAATAAATTTGTTCATCCAATGCCCCATCACTTATTATTTGAAATATTATACCCTTATGAAGTATTAATTGCGATGCTCCTATTTTTTTATAGATCTTTCTCTTTTTTAATTTAATAACTGTTTTCTTACTAATTTTTTTATTTATAAACTTTACTGGAATATTAAAAAAAGAATTTTTTTTACTATCATTTGTCTTGTTCATAATTTTCCTTTCTTTTTATAGTAATAAAATTCTTTAATTTAATTTTATTCCTATTCATAGATTATCGTGGTTGATAAGTAGCATTTATTTTAACATGGTATTAAATACATCCAATTGTCTTAATGTCTCTTTACCTTTTTATAAATTATTTATATTTAAGTTAACTATTTGATAACAAAAAAAGAAAAGATTTTTTAGTTGTACACTGGAAATCATTTCTTTTTTTATTTTACTTTTTCTTTTAACTTCTTTAAAATGAAATACCGGCAATCTACTGCACAATCTTGATTTAAATATTTGCTTAAATTTTCGTAATTATTTATTGGTTTAGCTTTTTTGTTACTTGCTTCATAAAACCCTTTGAGTCTTAATTTATTGTAAGCAATATCCCCTACTATATAGTCATAATCTTCATAATAATCAGTATAATGCTCAATAAAATCATTTAAGTCAAATCCGTTTTTATAATCTTTAATTAGCTCATACTTTTTGTTTTCTACTTCTATTATCTTCATGTCATTCTCCTATTCGTAATTTTTAGCAAAAGCTGACTTTATCTGTTCATATTTGCTTAGACTTGATGCAGAATTCCAAGTGATAAATCCTCCTTTTAACCCTGCATCGTATAGTGCTTCTACTTGATCAGAAATTTTAGTTGCATCGTAGATGATAGTGGGATTCCAATATGGTGTATCATAGGCCGTAATCCAAGTTCTTGCTACTGCTGGAGTCGGTATTTCAGTTTGTCTTTTGGCTGCCGCTAGCGCCCAATTATATACTGTCTGATATGGATTCGACCAAGTATCATTGCTTCTTCCAAAATGATCGGTATAAGGCATTGAACTTATAACATCTACTATGTTTGAGATAGCAGGCCAATACTGACCATAAGCAGTTACATATTCGGAAGAACATTCACCAAATACATCTACTGATAAATATGCCCCTACTTTATGAATTTGATCGGCTGCATAGAATAAGAAATTTTGAACAGCTTCAGCTTTCTCTTCATTATAGGTATTTTTAAAGTCGGTATTGCCACTTATTGACATATTATATGCATCTTCTGGAAATCTTACATAATCAAACTGTATCTCATTGAATCCCATAGTTAAAACCGCTTCCTTGGCAAGTTCGACATTATATTCCCAAGCACCTCTACTATATGCAGAGGGCCATAGTCTACTTGATGCCGTCGATGTTATACATTCTTCCGGATGATCTTTTCCATAGTGGACATCATTAAATACAACTATTCTTCCGATAGCATAAATACCCGCATCTTTAATTTTTTGGATAGCCGCCTTATACACTTCATTGTCATTAATAGCGGTGTTATATGCTGTTGGAGACATTTCTTTTGCAACTTCTGATGAATATGCCAAAGCACCATCTTTGATATCTACCACAATTGCATTTACGCCATTTTCTTTGGCTATTTTCAAATAACTATCAATTGAAGATATTACTGATGCATTTAGATACATTGATTTTGCTGATTTTAAAAGTGGATTATCTTCAAATTCAATTTTTTCGTATGGATAGTAATCTAAAGTAGAGGCACTTCCTCCATATAGCTCCCTTCCCTTGTATTTCCTATCTTTGTGGGTATCATAAACAGAATTTTCGTTATAATTAGCTTCTGCCTCTTCTTTTGTATTAACTAAATATTTCGAGTATACGAATCCTTCTATATCATCTTTCTTAATCTTGTACATATTTACATTTCCATCGTCCAAAAGTTCATCATATCCTATTACTTCTATTTCGTTTCCCTTTTTTATAAAAGAAGCTATTTTGGAATTTTCTTCATTTTCATATACTGTTACAGAAGTTCTGACAAACCGTGTCTTTTCTAAAACAACGTCCTCTTTATCATTTACTATATTACTATCCTTGATATAGTACTCCTCTTCATCATACTCAATTTTTACATATTTAATATCTTCTTTGGTCATGGTGTCACTATATTTATATACTTCTGTACCTCTTACAGCCTCTTTTTCTTCTTTTAGGCTATCATCATCTTGGTTATATTTGTATAGTGATATAGCATTAGTGTCCGCTGCTAAGTAGCCTATTTCTTTTTTTGTAATTATACTGCTTCCTTTCTTAACTAAAAATATAATAGCTGCTATTATAATTAATAATATTGACACTGCTAGTAGTATTCTTCCGACCTTTAACTTCCTTTTCTTTCTTTTTTTATTCACAAATATCACCTATTTATAGTATAACATATTTAGACAAATTTTTACTATATATTTTTGAATAAAATAGCAAAAATTCAGCCTAGATGAAAAATGAGATTTAACTCATTGCAAGGCTGAACTATTTATTAATTTTAACTAAACAAGAATAAGAACATATAAATTGCTGTCTTACCAACTCTAAAACAAATTTCATTGGTATATCCTACCGATTTTTCATAAAGACATGACATTTTATCTACAGTGCTCACGATAAAACTTTCAGCGTATCTTGGTTTACATTTTATGTTTAATGGATACATATGGCTCTCAATAATATTGGCTTCTATTTTGTTAATTTTAAAATGTTTTTTTGCATTTTTTAGAGCTATTTTTGGATGGTCTTTCATAAGAGTTCTTGCTTTATTTTCCTTGTATTTATTAAAAAAGAAGTCGTGAAGTAATCCGCCTCTAGCAGCGGATACATAATCTAACTTTAATAACTTACATATTTTATATGAATACAGTGAAACTCTTTTTGAATGTTCCAATCTGCTTGTCTTATGATGAGTATAGTTTTCTAACTTTTTAAACTCTTTGTTTCTTAAAATATCTGATACTATATTGTTATACTCATAGTCACTAATTTCAAGTTTCATTTTACACCTCAATTTATTCTATTAATAATTTTATTTTATAATTATTTAAATATACTATATTTATTTATCTAACATATTTAACAAATTTATTTTAAATACATCACGTTCAGTATGACTTTTAGAGACCATTACACCTTTATATGTAGCTAGCTCTTTTTGATGTCCTTCAGTTAAAATTTCTTCTGGCGTTAGTGTATCTAACATAACTAATTTTTGATTTAAGTATACTGTGTAGTGCAAAACTATATCACCATGGACTTTAGAGAACATTCTATCTGTCGGTAACTTTACGGTATATTTGATAATTCCCTCTTTTGTATTTTTTTGGGTTATCACACCTTTAAAATTACCATCTCGAAATGATGGATAAAAGTCAAATACAAGTTTTTTATATGCTAACATGTTATACTTTTTTACAGCTCTTTCTTTTTTTCTAAATTCATTTTCATTTAGATAATCTATGACAAAACTATTCTTCATTCCAATCCCCCTTATTAACCGAAATGTATCAAAATTATAGCATAGGCTTGAGGTTTTGTCAAGAAGCGTGAGAGCGTGAAAAGGCTTGGCGCTAATTTAAAGTTACTAGAATATTGTAACGTTCAATAGAAGAATATCGGCTTTAAAATAAACCGATAGAATTTATTAAATTTTAATCAGAATAATCTATATCGCATATCATAATAAATGCTATCATCAATATGACTTTTAAATATAAAATAGAATATATACTGTCAAACGGTAATACTATCATACACGATGAGAAAATACAAAACCATATAATGAGATTATTATTATTCACTTTTTTCAACATATTATATATTCCTATTATGATGAATAATATAATATATATGCCCCCATATAATCCAGTATCTAATAATAATTGAAATAAATAACTATGTGGATCGCTTTCTAAATATGAAACATTCATTTTTTTAACATAATAATCGAAACTATAAACACCATGCCCAATAATAAACCCATTATTTTTTAATATTTTTATACTATCTTTATAGTAATTTATTCTGGATTCAACACTTTCTTTATCATATTTTAATAAATCTAATTGATGAATATATTGATAATGAAATCATGAGTTTTTAAATCCTCAATATAATAAATTTCAGAGGTACTATAAGTTAATTTTAGTTTAAGAGCAAATGTAATTGTCGACACAATAAGAATTATTAATAACGTATTTAGTATAGTAATAATACTATTATTTTTATTTGTTTTCTTCATATTTTATCACCTTTTTAGAAATATTTATTCTTATTTTTTAAATTAAACTTTACTACGGCTACCTTTTTAATTACATATTAATTTTATCATTCGTTTTGTTTCTTTGTCAATTTAAATTTTAGTTTATGCCACAAAAATTTAAATCATATGATCTCCTTTAAAACTTGGTATAAAACTAGTGTCTTGACTTTCTTCATCTTGAATAAAACATTTTCTTATGCCTAAATTATAAGTGTAATTGACTAAATCATCGTATTCAAATTTAGATACCTTTCTATTTAAATTTGAATACTCTACTTTTCGAACTGGTGTATATTGGTTCATTAAACTAATTATGATATTGTCATCATATTTGTCATGCAAATATTTTATAATTTTTTTTGAATCATCTGTATGGCCCGGTAAAACTAAGTGCCTCACAATTACTCCTTTTTTTATAGTGCCGTCTTTACTATACTGTGGTCTACCTACCTGATGATACATTTCTTCTATAGCTAGTTTGGAATATAAAAAATAATTCTTTACATGTGAATACTTGTTTAAGTTATTATCATAATACTTTAAATCTGGCAAATAAATATCTATTAAGCCCTCTAATGACTTAAGAGCGGGAATATTTTCATAAGCTGATGTATTGTACACTATGGGTATATTTAGGCCTTTATTTTTGGCTAATATTAATCCTTTTCTAATTAAAGGAATATAATGTGTCGGCGTTACAAGATTGATGTTAGAGGCCCCTTCTTTCTGAAGAAAAAGACAAATTTCAGTAAATCTCTCAATTGTAATTTCTTCGCCTTCATTCTTTGTACTTATATTATAGTTTTGACAATAAATACACTTCATATTACAGTGTGAGAAGAATATAGTACCAGAACCTTTTTTTCCAGTTATAATTGGCTCTTCCCATAAATGTAGCCTATAGCCTCCTATTGTCATTTTTATACCGGCCTTACAATAACCTAATTGTCCCTTATTTCTATTTACCTTACATTTTCTAGGACATAATATACAACTATCAAATTCTTTTTCCATCTATATCACTACTATAGTCTACAACAAAAAAAGAACTTTTTCAAGTTACTTATTTGTCAAAATAATGCATACAACAATTCCTATCAATAATAATATTGTAGCAAAATTAATAAATCCTTTATCATCTTTTTTCTTTGGAATTTCTAGTTTTATTCTTGGCATAGTACTGGTAAGTTCGAGGTTATCTCCTACTAATTTTTCTTCTTTAACAAGCGGTAATGGTATTTTTTTTATCTTCTCGGCACTGATACCATTGCATTCTTTAGCTTTTTCTATGTCTTGTTTATCTTTATCTCTGCCTGTTAATATTTTGTCCGCTATGACAAATTCTAGTGATAATGTCATGTATTTTTTATTATCCGATGATACATATGGAACAATATAGTCAGATATTTTGGCGGCTATGTTTTTTATTCTTCCTATTCTTTTTTTACAGTCAAAGCTATATTCTGTTATGCCCCCTTCTGTCTCTTCAAAAACAGAAATATTTACTTTCACCTTATCGATAACAACTTCAAATCCATAATCTATATTACTTACTGTATATGTTAGGCTATCTTTTTTGGGGTCATATAATTTTTTTTTGCGAAATATTTCTCTTATCATATTTACATCTTTTTTACTACACAATAAGTCGAGATTACTATGGCGACGATTCGAATCTTCATTTAAAAGAATGTACGGTACTATTCCTCCTTTTAAATACAATTTTGCAGTTGTTTTATTCATCTTTTCTATTTTTTTATAGACACTTACTATTTCTTCATAAGTATTTCCCTTCTTTTCTAAACTTTTTTGGTATTCATTGACACTATTGTTAAAAATACTATCAATTTTCGTTTTTATAGCGTTTAAGTCTTCATTCCTATTTAGGAAAATTGTTAATAATTTATCTATATTTTCTTTAGGGACATACATTGACATTTCTTCTAATTCTTTGACTTTACTTTCTATATATGAAATTATTAATTTGTTTTTTTCTTCCATTTTTACCACCTACTATTATTTTACGATTTAATTATAGCATAGAAAAAGTAAGCATGTAAAGAAAAAAGAGAATATTTCTCTTTAAAATATAACTTCACATCTTATATAAATGGATTAGATAAAATGTTTTTATTCTCTATTTCGAAGTTTTATAATGTTTTTAAAATTTTATCTTCTCTTCTATGTATTTACTAATTTCTTCTACTTTAATAGTTTCTTGTTCCATCGTATCTCTATTTCTTATTGTCACTGTATTATTATTTATAGTATCATCATCAACAGTTATACAATATGGAGTCCCCATTACATCTTCTCTTCTGTATCTTTTACCAATCGAACCAGATTCGTCATAAGTTACCATAAAGCTTTTAGAAAGTTCTTTGTATATTTCTATTGCTTTCTTACCATGATATTTTTTTACAAGAGGAAGGACGCAAGCTTTATATGGCGCTAAATAAGGATGGAATTTCATTACTTCTCTGGTACTTCCGTCTTCTAATTGCTCTTCGTGATAAGCATTGCAAAGTACTGTTAGTACTGTTCTTTCAACTCCTACGGAAGGTTCTATTACATAGGGAATATATTTTTCATTTGTTTCTGGATCAAGGTAAGACATGGATTGTCCAGAAATATTTTGATGACAAGTTAAATCGTAATCAGTTCTGGATGCTATCCCCCATAATTCTCCCCAGCCAAAAGGAAATTTATATTCGATATCTGTCGTAGCATTACTGTAAAAAGATAACTCTTCTTTTGAATGATCTCGCATTCTTAGTTTTTCTTTATTTATTCCTAACGAAAGTAAATAATTATAACAGTATTCCTTGTAGTATTTATGCCACTCTAGTTCTGTTCCTGGTTTACAGAAAAACTCTAATTCCATTTGTTCAAATTCTCTTACTCTAAATATAAAGTTACCTGGAGTTATCTCGTTTCTAAATGATTTTCCAACTTGACCTATGCCAAAAGGAACTTTAAGTCTCATGCTTCTTTGAACATTTAAAAAGTTTACGAATATTCCTTGAGCAGTTTCCGGCCTTAAGTAAATGGTAGATTTTGCATCTTCTGTTACCCCTTGAAATGTTTTAAACATTAAATTGAAGTCCCTAATGTCAGTGAAATTACTTTTTCCGCATTTTGGACAAGGTACTTTGTTCTCTTTAATGTATCCTATCATTTCATCTTTGGTCATGGAGTCTCCCATCAAGGAATTAGAATAGCCATTGATTAGATTATCTGCTCTATGGCGTGTTTTACATTCACGACAGTCAATTAGTGGGTCTGAAAATGTCTTTAAGTGTCCTGAAGCTTCCCAAGTCTTTGGATTCATAAGAATTGCAGAATCAAGACCAACATTATTTGTATCTTCTTGAATAAATTTTTTTAACCATGCTTTTTTTACATTATCTTTAAGGAGTACTCCAACTGGCCCAAAATCCCATGTGTTTGCAAGTCCACCATATATTTCACTTCCTTGAAATATAAATCCGTACTGTTTACATAAATTCACTATTTTTTCCATTGTAATTTCGCTCATTTTATACCTTCTTTCATGGTTTATATAATACTATAATTCTGTCTTTTTGTAAATATTACTTGATTGTCTCATAGATTAGATTATAACTGGTATTTTGATAGTCTTCAACTTTAAATAATGCGCCGCTATCTATTTTAGGTAGCTCTTTATTTGTATATAGTGTAAGTACTGTATCGCCTACATTTACCTTTTCGTTTAGACCTTTATTTATTATGATACCTGCCGAAGGATCTATCTTATCTTCTTTAGTTTTTCTTCCCGCTCCCAAATGCATTGATAGTTTGGCAAGTTCTAACGATGATAGATTTACTATATAACCTTCTTTATCACTTGTTATTTGATATAAACTGCGACTTTTTGGCAATTTTGTTATATCACCATTCTGATAATTTATAAATTCTAATAATTTATTGTATGCCCTTTTGGTATTTAATGCTTCCAAAACTTTAGATCTTGCCTCTTCATAACTTATATTTAGCCCTAGTGATACCATATGGGTAGAAAGTTCAATGCATAGTTTTGTCAAATTATTTTCAGGCAAGTAATACAAAGTATTTATAGATTCTAGTACTTCTAATGAGTTACCAATATTACTGCCTAACGGAACATCCATGTTTGTTAATAGACAGATTACTTTCATGTTATTTTCTTTTCCTATTTTTATCATTAGGTTAGCTAGTCTTCTAGCATCATCAATATTTTTTACTAGTGCGCCTTCTCCTACCTTTATATCCAATACTAAATTTTTAGAACCTAACGCTATTTTTTTACTCATTATAGATGATGCTATTAACGGAATCGATTCGGTAGTTCCAGTTACATCTCTTAATGCATATATTTTTTTATCCGCTAATGCTACACTTTCAGTTTGACTAGTGATAGCCATTCCTATATTTTTAATTTCTTCAATAAATTCTTCTTTAGTTAAGTCTACTCTAAATCCTGGTATTGATTCTAATTTGTCTATTGTACCGCCGGTATATCCTAGGCCTCTTCCAGACATTTTGGCTACTTTGCAGCCACAAGAAGCAACAATCGGAGATATAATTAGCGTTGTCTTATCCCCTACTCCTCCAGTTGAATGCTTATCGACAACATTATCAAGTTCTTTTAAATCTAAAATGGTACCTGATAGTACCATGTATTTTGTTAGATATATTACTTCTTCATCAGTCATGTCATTTAACACTATGGCCATTAGTAGCGCAGACATCTGATAATCTTTAATATTTCCTCGGTCAAATTCTTCGATAACATATTTTATTTCTTCTTCTGTCAAAGGATACTTATTCTTCTTCTTTGTTATGATATCTATAATATTCATACGCTTCCTCCATTATCTACATATATTCTATCATAATTGAAAATAAAATACAATATGTCCACTGGAGGATATGAGATAAAACATTAAAAATACTTATGCTATTTTTCTAATTTTTATGAAGATGTGTTCTATATTAATTTTCTTGTCTTTTATTTTTTTGAAGTATTTTCTTTCTATCTTTACCACGAAGAGCGACAACTTCCTCTAATAGTTTGGAACTTATCAAATTTTTTTGATACATTGGTTCTTCTAAAATACACTCTAAAATACTATCATCCCCGCTAATACAATAATCGGTCATGATAAATATCTTTTTTAATAAGTTATTTAATCTATTTACAATTCCAACTTTTCCTTCATAATCATCTCTATACTGCACATCTTTATAATTTAAAACATCTTTTATTAGTATATATGTAAATGGATCAGCAAATCGGTCACCCAACTCAAACGTGTAACTTTTTTGCTCTCTAAATAAGTTTGCACCGCATAAACTATCCAACACATACATAAGACGATATTTGATATCTGATAAACACTCTATAAATTCTTCATCCTCACTGCCCGATGCTTTTATTTTTTTAATTTCCTCATTAAGAAAGAATAAAAATGCCATATAAAAATTTTTATCTTCTTTCACTTTCTCTTTCAGTAATATTTTCTTTATCTTATGTATCGCTACAGAGTGAAACATCTCCTCATCTAAAAAGATAGCTTGTAGAAAAATATTTGTTGGTAAAGCTTCGTAATTTATAGCATCCATAGTTATACTATGTAAAGGATAACTATCACAATCTTCACCTTGTTCACCATAATAGTACTCAATAATTTTTACTAAGTCACTACATTCTTGCCTACTCAATTTAATAGAACAACCTTTGTAAATAAGCATATTATAATGTCTTTGTAAACTTATTAATTTTTTTATAGTACTATCGTCTTCACCCGATAAGTAGCAGGCTAATAGTGATGATGTAGAGCCTTCACTATCTAAATATAATTCTTGGATACTATTTTCATTTCTAATCAATTCATCTGCAATGTCATCTCTTAAGTTTACGCCTATTGTTTCTAATAATTCTATGTCCGATGAAAGCAAATCATAATAGTCTTTATTGATTTTTTCTGATATTTTCTCATGAACATCTTCTAATTCGTCAGTTGATACTCCATCTTTAAGCTTTAGTGAATCATTGGTATCAATATTAAAATAATTAGAGTTATACTCAGCAGTATCTTTAATTTTATTTCGAATAAATAGTTCAGTTATATTTTCTTCTCCAACTGTTTCAGACCATGCATCGGATAGAGAAATACTTTCGTCATCGCAAAACTCTTCATCTTCATATTCATCATCAAAATCATCTTCATATTCATCATCAGTGACATCTTCATAGTTTTTCATTACAAATTTAATATATTCTATTATTTTGGAAACTTCAATGGTTGTCGGCAATCCTCTTAAACGTAGTTCTAGCATTATATGATACATACAAAATTCTAATAAATCATCATTCATTCAAAACACTCCCCTCACAACTTGATGTATATTATTATATCATATTTTTTTAAATTAATAAAAAAAACTAATAGTTTAGTGAAAAAACTAATAGCTACTTTTTCTCTTTTTTGTCGTGATTCCAAATTATATTAGTTTTTACTATCAACAGTATAGTAAGAACTAGTAGCATTACATATATTATTATACCATAAATATTAGTTCCAAGTATTCTATTTCCAACAGCATAAATAATTGATGCTATCGCAAAAAGAATATCAATTAAATATATCAGCAAAACCGTTTTTCTTTTAGATAAATTTAATTTTAATAATTGATGATGGAAATGGTTTTTATCTGGCATTCCCAACGGTTTATGGTTAATAGCTCTTCTTAGGATTGCAAATAATGTATCCATAATTGGGATTGCAAGCAGTAGTATTGGAATAATGACAGATGTTAACGTTATATTTTTAAATCCTAGCAATGCTATTACTGCAATTATGTATCCTAGAAACATACTACCAGAATCGCCCATAAATATTTTTGCTGGTGGGAAATTATGTACTAAATATCCAAGGGTGCTTCCTAGCATTATAAAGGTTAATGATACATCTAATCCATTTGAATTATTAAGAAGAAGTCCTATTATACCTACTGTCAAAAAATATATGCTAGATATTCCCGATGATAAGCCATCTAGTCCATCAATTAGATTTATACAGTTTATTATGGCCACTATAAATAGTATCGTTATAGGATAAGCAAATATACCAAAATCTAGATACATACCAAACGCTGATATATCTTTTAGAAGTATTCCACCATACAATGGTATTATAGCCGCTCCTACTATTTGTCCTATTAGCTTGTATTTAGCGGGTACTGGTTTTATATCATCAAAAATTCCTGTTACCAATATAATAAAACTTCCTATTAGTATTGCATTCATTTGTACAGAATGCTGACCAAATAACATATATCCTAGAAGAAATCCCCCATATATGCCTATACCGCCAAGCCTTGGAATTGGTACCTTATGAATTTTTCTTTCATTTGGAATATCCATCGCTCCAATAAATATCGCTATTTTTTTTACTATAGGCATAAAAAGAGCAGTAAAAATAAATGTTGTTAATATGATCAATAGGACTTCTTTTATTTCCATCGCTAAAACTCCTTCTTTGTTACATTTATATTATATAACAATTTAACTATTTTATCAATTATAAATTGTCCATAAACTTTTTATTTTATGATTAATTTGTGATAATGTCTTAAAAATTTTTAAGGCGTTTTGCCTCTTTTTGGCGTGCTTTAAAATATAAATATTTGCGAAGAAAAAAATAGATAAATGATTTTTTACTCGAATTTATCTATTTTTTATTAATTAATTATTTTTACTCTTATTTACTGTTTTAGATATGTAAAGTATTATTTTTTTACAAAATTATATGAATCTTTAACCATATCCTCTATATCATATTTACTTTCCCATCCTAATTTTTCTTTTGCATAACTAACATCAGCATAGCAAGAACCAATATCTCCTTCTCTTCTGCCAACTATTTTATATGGCACATCTACATTATTATATTTTTTAAATGCATTTACTAGTTCTAAAACACTGTACCCTTTACCTGTTCCTAAATTAAAAGCATCTATTCCATTATTTTTAAGAACCCATTCTATCGCTTTAATATGGCCTTTAGCAAGATCTACTACATGAATATAGTCTCTTACACCAGTTCCATCTACTGTATCATAATCATTACCAAAGACATTTAATTCTTTTAATTCTTTAGTTGCTACTTTTACAATATAAGGCATCAAATTATTAGGAATATCGTTAGGATTTTCGCCAATTAAACCACTTTTATGGGCGCCAATTGGATTAAAATATCTAAGAAGAGCTATGTTCCAAGTATTATCAGAAATATATATATCTTTTAATATCCTTTCTATCATAACTTTAGTAGCACCATATGGATTAGTGGTTCCTCCTGTAGGAAAAGTTTCTTTAATAGGTAAAACTTTAGGATTTCCATATACTGTTGCACTTGAAGAAAATACAATATTTTTTACATTGTTTACATTCATTACTTCACATAATGTAAGTGTACTGTCTAAATTATTACGATAATACATAAGTGGTTTTTGCACTGATTCTCCTACCGCTTTAAACCCTGCAAAATGAATTACTGCATCTATCTTATTCTCCTTAAAAATTATTTGTAATAGTTCTTTATCACAAACATTTCCTTCATAAAATTTAAACTCTTTATTAGTTATAGTTTTAATTTTATCTACTACATCAGGTTTGGAATTAGAAAAATCATCTATTACCACAACCTCATAATTCTCATTAAGCAATTCAACTACTGTATGACTACCTATAAAACCTGTTCCCCCAGTTACTAATATTTTCATTTAAAATTCCTCCTTATATTTATTTATTATTTCATCTACGATTTTTTGACTTGCAAAGCCATCACCATATGGATTATTTGCTTTACTCATTTTTATGTATTTATTATTATCTAATAATAATTTTATGGTTTCATTATAAATAGTATCTTCATTTGTTCCTACTAATTTTAAAGTTCCTGCTGATATTCCTTCTGGCCTTTCTGTAGTATCTCTTAATACTAATACTGGTTTTCCTAAAGAAGGTGCTTCTTCTTGAATACCACCACTATCAGTTAATATCAAATAACTTTTATTTATAAAATTATGAAAATCAAATACTTCTAATGGTTCTATTATCTTAATTTTATCATTATTACCAATTACTTCATCTGCAATTTTTCTAATATTGGGATTTAAGTGAATTGGATACACCACTTTAATATTAGGGACTTCTATTACTAATCTCTTTACTGCATTAAAAATGTTTCTCATAGGGTCTCCTAAGTTTTCTCTTCTGTGAGTAGTTAATAGAATTAATTTATCTTCCCCTACCCAATCAAATATTTCATTATAATAGTTATCATTTACTGTATATTTCATAGCATCTATTGCAGTATTACCTGTAATATATATTTTTTCTTCATTAATTCCTTGTGTTAATAAGTTATTTTTGCTAACTTCTGTTGGAGCAAAATACATATCAGTCATACAATCAACCATTTGTCTATTCATTTCTTCCGGAAATGGTGAATATTTATTCCAAGTTCTAAGTCCTGCTTCTACGTGTCCAATATCAACATTATTATAAAAAGCTGCTAAAGCTCCTGCAAATGTTGTTGTAGTATCTCCATGAACTAATATAATATTAGGCTTTACTTCTTTTATAACTTCTTCTAATCCTAGTAATACTCTAGAAGTAATTTCTGATAAAGTTTGTCCCTGTTTCATTATATTTAAATCATAATCAGGCTTTATATCAAAAACTTTTAATACTTGATCTAACATTTCTCTATGTTGTGCAGTTACACATACAATACTTTTTATTTCTTTTCTTTTTTCTAATTCTTTAACAAGTGGAGCCATCTTTATTGCTTCCGGTCTTGTTCCAAATATTGTCATTACTTTAATCATTTATATTCTCCTTTTTCATTAATTTTTCTATTTGAAATCCCATTAAAATCATAAGAGGAACTAACATAGGCATAAAATATCGTGGTGATACTTCTACTAATAAATGCGAAGCTACCAATCCTATAAATAACAATCTATAAAAAACTAATCTACTATTTTCATCTTTATCAGTTATATTAAAAATACTAAATATATTAATAATAAACATTAAAAACCAAAAACAATATAAATAAAATTTAAAAACAGTATTATATTTTTTACTTTGATTAATTACACTACTTGTAAAATTATCATATGTATATGAACAAACATCATTAGTAAGTACTTCTAATTTTTTTATCATAAACTTTGATAATGTTATCATATTATAGCTTTTATAGTTTTTTATTCCTTCTTTCATAAAATATTCATGTATTTTAGAAGGAGAAAAATGTTCATCTTTAGCAAAAAATTCATCCAATTTAGGTTCTAAAAACCATGAACCATTTGAATTGATATTAGATCCTACATAAACACTCCAACCACTTCCACTTTTTGAAAGAGTATATCCCGTTACATCTTTAACAAAATTATAATTTAAGTTATTATATACACTATAACATAATACAATTAAAATAAAACTTAATAAAAGTTTTTTTATAGCATATTTTGAAAATATTATTAAATATAAATAATATAAAAATATTGCTATTAAGAAAATTATCATAATCGGTCTAAATGAATTACTTATACCAATAATTATTCCTAAAATAATACTAATAATTAAATATTTTTTATTATTAAAACTAGATAATAAGCATTCAAAAACATAGGCACTAATTATTATCATAGTATTAACAATATTAATAGGTAAAATTTTCATACACCATATAATATTAAAAGGATTAAATAACCATATTAAAAGTAATAAAATTCCTTTATTCTTATCATTAAATAATTTTTTCCCGAACAAGTACGCAAATACAGAACCAATTAAATCAATTATTATATTAAAAGTAATTGCATGATATATTGTAGTTCCAAAAACTTTCATAAATATACTTAAAATATTAATATACCCAAATAAATATGGAAATACAGCAATATATTTACTGTTTATGTCTAAATTTGAGGATAATGATACAGCATTATAGTAAAATGTTGCTTCGTCACTATATACTTCATTATAATCAAATATTAATAATGAAAATCGTAGTAATATGGCAACAATTATTAAACTTATAATAATTATTTTGTTTTCCAATATTTTATTGATAAAATTATATTTTTTATTTAGCTTACAAAATATATAGATAAACGCAACACTTAATATTCCTAATATTGATGACAATAATAAATTATTTTTTAAAGATAATAAATAAATTAGAGCTAACAACCCAATATAAATTATTAATAATGTTTTATTGATAATACTTTTCATTTTAACTTTCTCACTTTAAACAAAAACTTCACATTACTATCATAAAATCTTTTAATTCTACTAGGTTCTTTTAATATTCTATATAACCATTCTAAATTTAATTTTATAAATATTTTAGGTGCTCTTTTTTTATGACCACTTATCACATCAAAAGATCCACCTACCCCTACAAATATTCCTTTTTTAAATTTATTTAAATGTTTATATATTAATTTTTCTTGTAATGGTATTCCCATTGCTACCAATATAATATCAGGTTCTAATTCAACAATTTCATCAAATACTTTATCTTTATCTTTTACATAACCATCTTTGCTACCTACTATTTTTAAATTAGGATACTTTTCACTAATTAAATTATTTAATGATTCAATAACTTCCGGTTTTGCTCCAAAAAAATATATTTTTTTATTTAAAGAATTCCCTAATTCAATCAATTTATTAGCTATATCAATACCAGTAATTCGTTCTTTTACATCGTAATTAATCATCCTAGCTGCTTTAACTATTCCTATCCCATCAGGAACTAAAATAGTATTTTTATCTAAAAGTAATTCTTGCATTTTATTATCATTTTCACTTATCATAAAAGTTTCAGGATTAGAAGTAACAATAAACATTCTCTTATTATTCTTTAAATTTTTCTCTAAAATTTCATAAAAAGAGTCTTCATCTTTATTGTATAACTTATCAAATAACTTTCTCATATCTGCCTCCATATCAATGTCCATAATTATTATAACAAATATAATAGCAAAAAAAAAGGTGCTATACCTTTTTTTTATTTTATTTGATCAAAATATTTATCTAAATCATCTATAGTAGTATAAGTTACAATAACAAATCTCCTAAGTTTAAACTTATCACTACCTACATGTACTAAATTATCGCTATTATTACTCTCACCAATAAAAGCCATAGTAAATCCTGCTTCTTTTACTAAATTAATTGCATAATCATTATATTCATAAAATGGATAACAAAATACAGTTGAACCATTCAGAACTTCTCTACTTGCTTTTAAATCAGACAATATTTCTTCTTTTGGTAAACACTTAATTTCTCCGCCCTGTCCTCCTGGGCACTTACCACCATTATGCATATTATGAGTGTGAGAATGGAACTCAATATATTCACTCTTTCGATATGAAGATGGATCAAACCATGATGTCACAAGAAATATAGTAGCGTTCATTTTATATTTTTCTAACAAATCAATTGCCACATCTGTTTTACCACCATCATCAATGGTTATGAATACACTTTTAGGAAGTTGAATTTCTCCATCAATATACATTTCCACTTCTTTTGCTGTAACAGATAGGATATTATTTTCTTTAATATACTCTAAATGAGATTTAAATTGTGTTTTAGAATGACATATTTCAGTAGTACAATCATTTTTTTCTTCTAAATTATTTTCATCATAAAAAGCGTGATAATTAAGAACACCTATTCCACTAGAATTTTTTAATTCAGTATTATTAGCTTTAATGACTTCTTTAACATTATCTTTCTTTAAATATACAAGTTCTTTATTAAATTCTACACCATATTTATTACCATCTTTAATAATTATTGGCAAAGTGTATGATTGATTGATTCTATATAACTCATTATCTTTTTCATCATAAAATATTGTTAAATTATTAGTTACTACATTTTCATTAAACACAATATAATTTTTATATCGATTATCTTTAACATTTAAATTATCGATAGGGGTAATATCTTTATAATATACATAATAATTAATGTCATTTGATTTAATTTGAAAATATTCTTTATCATCAACCTGTTTATCCATTAATTCTAATTCTATATTCTTAGATATATAACCTTTTTCTATATATTTCCCATTTAATAATTCATATAATTTAGTTTCATTATTAGTAATTACATATTTATTATAATGTTCCTTTATTTCCTCATTAGTTTTATTATCTAAAGTCTCATTATCTTTTTCAGTTGATAAATAAACTATACTTCCTATAAGTAAAATTAACATACCCCCACAAATTAAAGATATTTTTTTATGTAGCACGATTTTTCACTCCTTATTATTTATTTCAAAATATTTTTCCATATTTTAAATATCTCTTCGCTAGAAAATTTATACGATTTTTCTTTAGCACTATCTCCCATTTTTTTTCTCTTATTTTTATTACTTAACAATATTTTTAATTTTTTTTCATATTCTTTTGCATCTCTATTTTTTATAATATAACCATTAACATTATTATCGATTATGTCATTAACTCCACTATCTGTTTCATACGCAATGCAAGGGACTCCATAACTCATAGCTTCTAACAAAACCATAGGTAAACCTTCTGATATTGATGCCATTAAAAATACACTTGAATCTAATAAATATTTTTCAATTTCTTCTTTTGATAAATACCCTGTTAATGTTACTTGTTTTTCTAAATTTAATTTTTTTATTTGCTCCTTTAAATTATCATATTCTTGACCATCACCTATAATAGTTAATTTTACATCTTTGTCATTCAAATGTTTAAGTATATCAATTATTTCGTTATTTCTCTTTCCTATATCTAATCTACTTATAGTTATTATATTTTTATTACTTAAATTACTCTGACAATTTGGTATATTTTCCAACATATTAGGTAACAAAATAACTTTAGTATTTTTATTATTAATGAAAATTTTTTCATAATCATTTTTTAAGCAAATAGTTAAAGCACATAAATAATCAATATTTTTATAATTCTTCTTTAATCTATTTATATACTTCTTATCATTATTATGGTGATGATGTTCTTGAGCTATTTTGATAATATCATTTCTTCCACATTCTGATAATATTTCACTAAATTCTAATCTAGTTGAAACTACATATTTAGAATTTGTTTGTAAAATACTATCCATCATAAGCGCTTTTTTATTAATTAAAATATTACAAGCAATAACTCCTTCTTTCAAAATTCTAAATATTTTTTTATTATGTAAACTTTCTAAAAATTCAACTTTATTTGGTCCTCCGTCATGCAAGTATTTAATAGATACTTTTTTATTTAATTTAGCACTTTGATTTTCCTTTAACTTATAAAATGATATTATCTCTACTTCATATTCATTGCACAAAGTATTGGCAGTATTAATAGTTGCACTCTCAATTCCACCATACCCTAAATGTAACATTAAAAAACTTATTTTTTTATTATTTATTTCTATTTTTTTTAAAGAATTATACATACCTGTAACTATGAGGGATAAAATGGATGAAGGAAAAAATATTCCAAATACATGACCTGCAAAAAGAGAAATACTTATCATAAAAATAGCAGCCAAAGATAGTGAATATGTATAAATATTAATACTTCTTTTTAAATTACGTAATATATTTATTATGGAGTATATTACAATTCCTATATAAGGAAATAATAATAACACCATTCCAATATAACCAAACCAAACTTTTTGCCCAACAAAATCTTTTTCTAAATATGGAAAATTAGAAGAATAACCTATTCCTAATAAATAATCTAAGTTATTATTCCGTTTTTCAACAATATCTTCATATATTTTTACTTTAAATTGTCTATAATTAGTTAGTTCTGAAACTGATTTCTTAGTTATATTAAACCAAAAATCAAAATTTTCTTTTACTGGATAAAAATCTATATATGTTTTAGGTATATCAAAACAAGAAGGGCAGTCATCAATATATATACTAACATATTCTTTTTCTATTTTATTTAATTTGTCTTTTTTTCTTATATCATCTAATGAAAGGTTATATTTTTCTTCAAGTTCTATTAATCTTTTATTTCTATTGTCATCTTCACCTTCATTATTATTACCTTTATCAACTTCCACAATTCCGTCTTCACTTAAATTATCAATATATCCTTCTAGCTTATACTTTATTGGTGAATAGTTATATATTATTATTACTACCATTATATATAAAATAAAAATAATGCCTCTTTTTAAATATAATTTTTTTCTATAAAATATAAAGTATAAAATTATATAAATAACTAATGACATAACAGAAAAGAATATAGCAAAAAATGCTGTTTTTGTAGATAACATAATAGCTGCTAATATTTTAATAAAAAATGATATATAATAAATTAATTTATTTTGATAAACAGCATAAAATATTGATACAAAAAGCAAACCTCCTAATATTGCAGATAATTGATTGGTAGAATAAAATAATCCTCTTGATGTATACAAATCAACACTATTAGGATTTATTCCATTAAACCAAGATATAATATTACCATCTATTCTTACTAGGCCTTCATAATTAGATGAGTATGCAACTAAAGATACACCTAATAAATTACTTCCTACAATAATGATACTAATAATAAAACTCAATTTAGATAAAATTCTCATTATGTTGTGTACTTTTAATTCTGATTTCATATAAACAAATAACACAATTAATGGCAATATATATGCTCTAAAAATATAATAAATTTCTATGAAAATATTTAGAGAGTGATTTACGTAATTCATATCATTAAATGTTACTATATAGTAAGAATGCATTATCATATAAATTATACATATTGCAAAATATATAATACTTTTAATAGAATTAAATTTTTCTTTTCCTCTTATTTTTTTGATCCACAACAATAACAACAATATAAATGTAAATACCAAATTAAATATTTCTACCATTGAAATTCCAAAAATTTCTATTTTATTTCCTACTATTGCCCTATATATGTCTAAAAAGGGTAAAATAAGTATTAAATTCAATATAATTTTATTATAATTATATTCCCTTTTTATCATTTTATCATCCCTTTTACAAAAAATAACGCATTAACTAAACCATATGTTTTAGCAGAAATTAAATTATAAATAATTCTTCTATTCCTTGTTAATGTATTTATATATTTATTTTCTTTAAAATTTGGAAATTTTTTCTCCATATAACTTATTAATTTATTTATAACCTCACGTTTTAATTTATTATCAGCTTCTGCTCTTAAAACTCTTACTATTGCAGATATATAAATATGATCAATTGCTAAAAACTCAATCATTTCTATATATTCGTGTTTTCTATTTTTTTCAACATAGTTAAGCACATCATCAAAAGCCTCAAGTATTTCCAAATTTCTTTCAACATTAGAATTATTCATCGTAGAACCTTGTCTAATTAAATAATCATAAAATGGTTCATCTATAAAAGAAAATTTAGAAGAATTAATAATCGCTTTTAAAGTAAATGCTAAATCTTCATACCATACTTTTTCTTTAAAAGTTATTTTATTATCTATTATTATATTTCTCTTATATATTTTATTCCATACTGCCATTTTTCCAAACATAATATTTTCTAAATCTGTATCATAGTTAGTTATAAATGCATCTATCTCCTTCTTTGAGTAATTTTCACAAACATTATAGCTACCACATATAACAATATCTGACTTATCTTTCTTCGCCTTATTATACATTTTTTCAAACATATCTAGTTCTACAAAATCATCACTATCCACAAAGGCAATATATTCTCCAGTTGATACTTTAATACCATAATTTCTAGCAGAACCTTGACCTCCATTTTCTTTTATATAACTTTTTACTTTGTCAGGATGTTTTGCTACATACTTATCAATTATACTCTGACTATTATCAAGACTTCCATCATTAACTACTATAATTTCAATATCTTCCAGTGTTTGATTTACTAGACTATCTAAACATTTTCCTATATACTTTTCTACTCCCCAAACAGGAATTATAATACTTACCCTTTTCATTTAATCACCCTTAATTCTTAAATATTCTTCATAAGAATGTTCTAAATCTAATACAATTCTCGTATGCTCTTTTTTTTTAATTTCTTCTTTTGATGGGATTTTCATAAAATCTCCATAAATGTGTTTTAAATATTCTTCAGTTTTTTCAGGAACGGGTAATTTAGTATCTTCAAATTTAACATATTTAGGTTTTCCCATAATATCCTTATTAGTCATATTAACTCCCATACCATCTCCATCAAATATACAACACCAATTATCATAATTGTTACAACTATATTTAATACAATTCTTAGTACAAATTTTAATTATTTTATATCGTCCAACAATCTTTTTCATAACCTTAAATAATGATGCCAAGACTTTATTATTAATAACATTAATATCAGATGACATAACAAAAGCCCTATTAATTTCTATTAGTTTTCTTTTAAGTTTATTTTTAGGTATACCAACAAACGGAAAAATATCAATGTAAACACCGTAAGTTATGTTTTTATCAAGGTTTCCTTCTTCGATTAACGTAGTTGTAATATCTCTCAATTTCATAAATGATAAATAATATTCTTTTTCTGTATCTTTATTTTGCAAAAAATATTTCTTCTTATCTAATTTTTTATCACAAACTTCAATAAATTTCAAATAATTTTCATATGTCATACCAATATCAAAATCATCATCCCACGGAATAAATCCTTGATGCCTAATAGCTCCTAATGCAGAACCAAAAATAATATAATATTCTATATTATTTTCTTTACATAATCTATCAATGTATTTAATCATTTCTAACATTTTAAGTTGTAAATTTCTTAAATCATTTTTAGCCATTTTTATCACCTATAATTTCATAAAAACTTTTAATTATATTTTCAGGTAAAAAATCGTTATATCTTTTTAAGCTTTGATTACTATAATAATCATACATATCTTTATTGAATAATAATTCTTTTATTTTATTTGCCATTTCTTTAAAATCACCAACTGACACTATTAAACCATATTTATCAGTTCCTATTATATCTTTACAACCATATGGTGAATCAGTAGCTACTACTGGTATACCTTTACTCATAGCTTCAATAATTACAGTGGGCAGTCCTTCTGACAATGAAGAAAAAGCAAATAATTTAGAATTTTCATAAAACTGACTAACATTATCTTGTGCCCCTACAAGAAATATTCTTTTGGATAATTCTTTAAACTCAATATAATCATTAATCTTTTTTCTGTCAGGGCCATCTCCAACAATAACTAAATTATAATTAAAATTTTTCTCTTTAACTAATATGTCAAATGCATTTATTAAAGTAATAAAATCTTTTGGATAATCTAATCTAGCTACTGACAAAATATATTCTCCATATTTTTTTTTGATATATTCATCTTTATTTTTATTATTTTTTATATTTTCAATTTTTATTGGATTATACAAATTAACTATATTATATTTTAAATAAGGTTTGCAATAAAAAATATCATTTTGATCTATATGATTTATAGAAACGATTTTATCAAATTTACTATACATTTTTTCAAAAGCTGG
>CALVHX010000003.1 GCA_944329195.1 uncultured Bacilli bacterium
GTATTAAGAGAAGAGATAGAAGAGATAACGATAGCAGAAGATAATAATGTTCCAGAAGGAGTAGAGAGCGTAGATATCTCATCAAATAAAGATGGAAGTGTAATGATGTGGTATGAAGACGCAGATGGAAATAATTTATATGAAGTATATATAGGAGGAATAAATGGACTAGTAAGAACTAATACTAGTGGAAGTGGATTATTTTCCTATTTAACAAATATAGAGAGTTTAGATTTAAGTAATTTAGATACATCATATATGACAAGTATGAGTTATATGTTCTATAATAGTAGTGGTCTTAAAGAAATAAACTTAAGTAATTTTGATACAAGTAATGTTACGGATATGAAACAGATGTTTCGTGGATGCACTAATTTAACAAGCCTAGATTTAAGTAGCTTTAATACAAGTAGTCTCACGGATGTGACGCAAATGTTTCGTGGATGTACTAATTTAACAAGTTTAGATGTAAGTAGCTTTGACACAAGTAATGTAACTAATATGGCTGGTATGTTTTATGGGTGTTCGAGTTTAACGAGTCTAGATTTAAGTAACTTTAATACGTCAAATGTTACTTCGATGGGAAGTTTTATGAACGGCGGGATGTTTGAAGGGTGTAGTAGTTTAACAAGTTTAGATTTATTTAGTTTTGATACATCTAGTGTAACTAATATGGAAAGAATGTTTTCTGATTGTAGTAGTTTGAAAGAGTTAGACTTGAGTAACTTTTATACAACTAGTTTATTTCAAGCGGATATGTTGTTTAGTGGCTGTAGTAGTTTAAGATTACTAGATATAAGAAATTTTTCTTTTGGTACAATGGGCTATTCTCTATGGAATGGATTTAATAGCGTACCGAGTGATGCAACTATCTATGTTATAGATGATTCTACGAAGAACTGGCTAAATAGTGAGTACAATTTAACTAATGTTATAGTAGTTTGAATGTTAGTGATTTATATATGTAAGATAAATACATGGTATTTAAGAAGTAATGTGTTTATCTTTCTTTTTTATACAATGAGAGCTTAACAAAATAATTTTTTTATCTTTCTATTTTTAATAAATTCAATAGTTTTTGATACTTCTATTGGTAACAAGCAACGAAAATCAGCTATTAATGTTAGAAATTAAAGATGTTTCTTTAACTTTTATTATCACTGGAAATAAAAAAATGCGAGATACATCATTAAGAGATTTAAAAAGACTTGTAGATAGATATCAAATAAAACTTGATGTTCCTAAATTAAGACAAATGGAGTGCTGGCAAAATTTTGATATTACTACATTATCTTTAAATGATTATTCCATTTATTTACCTACTATAACATTAAGTGCAGTAGGAAAACTTGGTGGTAACGACAAGGCGTGGTAAAACTTGTTTTACCTTTTGTTCTGGATTGAATGTTTATTATTTTTTTTCTACTCATTTACTTTTTGTTAAAGTAATGATATAATTGGTTATAGTTATAGAAGGATTGATGTTATGAGTAAAAAGAAGAAAAAGAAAGATAGTGAAAAGAAAAAATTTGAGTATAGTAATGAAGTTGTGGGTATTATTTTAATTCTTTCTGCAATTATTGGGATTGGTGGATATGGTCCTGCGGGGAATTTTATTAGATCTTTTGCTGTTTTTTTAGTTGGAAATATTTATATATTTTTATTGGTAGCGGTTCTTTGTTTAGGTGGCTATCTTATTGTAAAAAGAAAAAGTCCTAATTTTTTTAGTTTAAGATGGATTGGTTTATATATTATTGTTGTATCATTTTTGATACTTCTACATGTTAAGTATATTACAAATAATTCACAAGAAGGGGTAAAGATAATTACTGAAACATTTAATAATTTATTATTAACTTTTAAAAGTACTGCGGCTATATCTAATAGTGGTGGTGGAATTATAGGGGCACTATTTACATTTCTTTTTTATAGTTTATTTAGAGATGGAACAACAATTGTTGTTGTTACTATGATAGTAATAGGGGTTATTTTGCTCTTTAATACTAGTTTGATTGAGCTTTTGAAGAAGACAAAGCTTCCTAAATTTAAGAAAAAGGAAAGAAGTGTTAAAGATGATTCTGAAGATGAAGTAGATAAACGAATTATTGTTTCTAGTTCTAAAGACATAGATAAGATTCCTGATAAGGAAATTACTGAGCCTGATATTCCGATTAAATCTATTTCTTCATCTGCTGATAGTGTAGATAGTATTTCTGAAGTTGAAAAGCCTGTTGTCAATGTTAATTATAAGTTACCGCCTCTTTCTTTACTGAAGCTTTCTAAAGGCAACAATGATAAGGAAAATGTTGAATCTGTTAAACAAAATATTGCTACTTTAGAGAAGGTTCTTATGGATTTTGATATACCTGGTAAAATAAAAGAGTGTCATATTGGACCTTCTGTAACTCAATATGAACTTGAATTGCAGGCTGGTACTAAAGTTAATAAGCTTCTATCTATTCAAAAGGAGATTGCCCTTAATTTGGCTGCTAAAGATGTAAGGATTCAGGCACCGATTCCTGGAAAGAGTACGATTGGAATTGAACTTCCAAATAAAGTAAATTCGGCTGTTTCTTTTAGAGAAGTACTTAGTAAACTGCCAGAGGTTAATGAAAAGACACTTTTGGCGGTTGGTTTGGGTAAAGATATTATGGGAATTGTCAAGTGGGCTGAAATTAATGCAACTCCGCATCTTTTGATAGCTGGTGCGACTGGTAGCGGTAAGTCTGTCTGTATTAATTGTATAATTGCTTCGATACTTATGAGAACTAAGCCAGATGAAGTTAAGCTTGTCATGGTGGATCCAAAAAAGGTAGAGCTTTCCATGTACAATGGTGTTCCTCATCTTCTTACTCCAGTAGTTACCGATCCTAAAAAGGCTTCGATAGCTCTTAAGAATATTGTCGCTGAGATGGAAAGAAGGTATCAGGTATTTGAAGATACTAAGTGTAAAAATATTGCTTCATATAATAAAATGTGTGAAACAAATACGGATTATCAAAAAATGCCATATATCGTTTTTATAATAGATGAGCTTGCTGATCTTATGTTAGTAGCTGCTAAAGACGTTGAAGATTCAATAATGAGAATTACGCAGATGGCAAGAGCGGCAGGTATTCACTTAATTGTTGCAACTCAAAGGCCCTCTACTGATGTAATAACTGGTGTGGTTAAAGCTAATATTCCATCGCGTATATCTTTTGCGGTGTCATCTTCTATTGATTCTAGAACAATTTTAGATCAGACAGGAGCAGAAAAACTTTTAGGTAAAGGTGATATGCTATTTAAACCGATGGGAGAAAATGTTCCTATTAGAATACAGGGGGCTTATGTAAGTGATGAAGAGTTACAAAAAATAGTTGATTTTACAATATCTCAACAGAAAGCTAATTATGATCACTCTCTTACTGAAGAGAAAGGAGAAGGATCTGATGCTGGAAAATATGATGATGGATATGAATCAAAAGAGGAATATGATGATCCCCTCTACAATGATATAGTTGATTTTGCTATGGAATTTGGAAAGATTTCTGCTTCATTGATACAGAGAAAATATCGTATTGGTTATAATAGAGCGGCTAGAATAGTGGATCTTCTCGAAGAAAGGGGCATAATAGGTCCACAAAATGGGTCAAAGCCTAGGGAAGTATTAATAAAGAAAGATAGTAATGATGGTGAATAGATGTCATTATTATCTTGAATATTAAAGTCTTTGTAATAAAGGATGATTTATTTATTCAAATGGTTGATATTTGAGTAAAAATATTATATAATTATTAAGCGGGTGAAATTTTATGATAATAGAATTATTTGATCTTACTAGTAAGGGGAAGAAAGTAAATATTGATGGTGATGTTAATATTTCGAAGGAACTTTTAGATGCTAGTACGATTAGAAGATTAAATAATGTTCACTTTAAAGGTTATATTGATAAACTCATCGATGATAGTTATGTGCTAGCGGGCGTACTATCTGGTACAATGATTATTCCTGATGATATAACATTTGAAGATTTTGAGTATAATTTTACAAGTGAAATAGAAGAAAATATTGAAGAAACAAGAATAAATTTCCAAAAAACTATTGATATTACTGAAGATTTATGGCAAAATATTCTTGTGGAGATTCCTCTTAAAGCTGTCAATGAGAAAAATAAAAACTTGAAGCTTAAGGGTGATGGATGGAGACTAATAAGTGAGGATGATATTACAAGTAATGAAAATAATCCTTTAAGTAGTCTTGAAGAAATGTTTAGGAAGGAGTGAAGGATATGGCAGTTCCATTTAGAAAAGTTAGTAAAACTAGAAAAAATATGAGAAGAACTCACTATAAAATTACCGCTAATGGTCTAGTTGAGTGTACTAACTGTGGGGCTAAAATAAGACCTCATAGAGCATGTCCAGAATGTGGATTTTATAAGGGAGCAGATACTTCTAAAGAAGAAGTGGTAAAAGCTACAGAAGAAAAGAAAGTTTCTAAAAAAGAAAAAACTTCAAAAAAGGTAGAAGAGTAGTATAGAGCAGTACAACGGTGTTTTTGTGCTGTTTTTTAGTAATAAGTAGAGTTATTTAAGTGTTAAGGAGAGGGAAAATGGATAAGAAAAATTGGACTGGTTATCCACATATAGATAGACCATGGATGCAGTATTATAAAGAAGGTGCAGATAAAATTAGAATACCTAATATTAATTTAAAAGAATATTTAGAAGGGAAAAATATAGGTAGAGAATCATTAATAGCGGAAAGTTATTATGGTAGAAAAACTTCTTATAGAGAATTTTTTGATGGTTGCGATCTTGCATCGAAAGCGCTTTCACAAGTTGGTGTTAAAAAAGGGGATATGATAATGTTTTTAGTTCCTAATATCCCTGAAACTTCGAGGTTGTGGCTTGGAGCTACTCAGTTGGGAGCAATATCTGACTTTGTTGATCCAAGGCCTGATAGTATGAATATAGAAGCCAATGCAAGAAAGGTTTTGGAATTAATAAAATACGAGAAGGCAAATTATATTGTTGCATTAGATAAATGTTATTTAGGTATGTTAAAACCTATTGAAAATGAGCTTAAAGAATTGGGAATAGATACTATAATATTACTATCTGCTACTGATTCAATGAATTTGTCTGGTAAGATAGATTATTTAAAAGATGTAATAAATTATAAGAAAATAGAGAATATGCGAATTACAGATGAAGCTGTAAAATTAAATATTTACAGAACTTTATCTGATAAGCTTAAAGCGATGAAGGGGGAAAATAAGCGCCTTACAGAAGCGTTAAAATCATCGCCTTTAAGGATTATTAAATATGCTGATTTAGTTAGAGAATGTGCAAATTCTAGGTTTGATGTGGTAAGTGAAGCGGATCTTATAAATTATATAGGTCATACTTCTGGAACTAGTGGATCTAGACCTAAACCTATTACTGCCACTAATAGAAATGGAATGTCGACCCTAGAGCAATTAATAAAGGGAAATGTCAGTTTTGAAAAGGGCGATAGAGTACTTCATGTTTTGCCATACTTTGCTCCTTTTGGTGCTTATGATAATTTTTTATTAAATCTTGCTAGTGGTTCTATTGATATATGCGTTCCAGAATTTAAAATTAGTGAATTTGGATATTTAATAAAAAAACATCTTCCAAATGTAATTGTAGGAACTCCAGCATGGCTAGCGGCTCTTCCTGGATGTGATTATCTTGAAAATATGGATCTTTCATGTATTAAAAGAATAATTTATGGAGGAGATTCTATGACAGTTGCTGATGAAGAACATTTAAATGAATGGCTAAAGAAGCATGGTAGTAAGGCTGTAGTCGAAAAGGGTCACGGAATGAGTGAATTTTTGGGTTGTGGTTCTTATGCACAAAAAAGTTATAATTCACCTGGTTCTATTGGGATACCTTTGCCAAAAACAATATATGCAATAGCTGATCCTGATAAAGAAGAATTGGTGCCATTGAAGTTTGAAGATGGTCAAGAATTTTTGGAAGGAGAATTAATAGTGTCATCTGAAGCTGTTACTCTTGGTATATTGCATGGTGAAATTATTGTTCCACGTTATAAGTTGGACGGAAAAAAATTTATAAAAACTGGTGATATTGCTCGTATGTATAGAAATGGCGAATTTTATATCATAAATAGGATGAACCGCATGTTTACTAGAGTTGATGGGTTTAAAGTAAAGCCTTATGAGATTGAAAGGGAGATACTAAAAAATCCAAAAGTGAAATATGCTTGTGTTGTTGGTTATCATGATGAGAAGAGAAGAGGGCTTATGCCAATTTGTCATGTTGTTTTAGATAAAGTGTATAGTCAGGAAGAAGCATTAGAAATTGTTAAAGATATTGTATATAATATAATTGGCAATCCAAATATGTCCTCAAGGCAAATACCTGCTAAGTTTAAAGTAAGAGCGGAGATGCCACTTTCTAAGAATAGTAAAGTAGACTATAGAGCTTTGGAAAGGGAAGGCTTAACTGGAGAAGAAATTAATGTTGATGTTGAAGAAACAAACTTACGAGTTGGTGCTATAGAAATATATACTTCAAATATAGGTAAGGCACGCACTAGAGCAAAAAAAGATTAGAAGGGTGAAAAATGGAAAGTATAGCTGGATTTTTATTAATAAATATATATGCTCTTTTACTTATAATAGCTACTTGTATAATATTTTTTAGTAAGCAAAGAGCTAGACAAGTAGAAGATGAGATATATAAAAATTTTCTTTTAACTAATGTGTTCATGTCTATTAGCGGATTGATTCTTGGAATATTTGTAAGTCCTGACTTTTTTAATAGATCTATCGTTGTAATATTTAACAAGCTATACTTAATAAGTTTACTTTTATGGATATATCTTTTAACAGTATATACTGTATACATATCGTTAAAAGACAAAATAAAGAAGTATAGAAAACTGGGGAATATACTAATTGTAATAAGTGTCATACTTATTATAGTTTTGCCGATAGAAGTTAATTTAACAGAAGGCGCTTCTGCTGTTGCAACAGGTCCTAGTGTGATGATTACTTATTTAGTAGCGGGAGTAGGATTTCTGATACAAATAATATCATTATTTTTGAACTATAAAAATTTAAAAAGTAAGAAATATATACCACTTTATTTATTAATTATTTTGGGTACTTTAGTGCTCGTTATACAGATTGTAAATCCTACGCTTAATTATTTGATAAATCCTATCTTGATATTTATTGCATATATAATGTATTTTACGATAGAAAATCCTGATGCTAAGGTTCTCGAAGAAGTACATAAGGCTAAGGAAATATCAGATAATGCTAATGAAGAGAAGGCTATATTCTTATATAACATGACTAATGAAATTAGAAGTATTACAAAAGATATAGATGACTCTGCCGATAGTATTATAAATGCAATAGGTAGTGAAAAGATAGATGTAGAGGAGATTGGTTATTCTGCGAGAGATATTAAGACAAGTACATCTAAATTTACGATGATGACTAATGAGATATTAGATATCTCTCAAGTAGATAGTACAAATATTAAAATATATAATGATAAATATAATATTAAGTTAATAATTAAAGAATTAGTTCAAAAATACAAAAGAGAATGTGAAAATAAGAATTTAGATTTTAGAAGCAATATTGCTAGTGATGTGCCAGAGTACTTATATGGGGATAGTGTTGGATTAAAAAAGGCTTTATCTATAATATTAGATAATAGTATAAAGTATACAAACGATGGATTTATAGAGTTTAGTGTCAATATTATAAAAAAGCGTGATGTATGCAGACTTATAATAAGTGTGGAAGACTCTGGCGTAGGAATAAAAGCAGAAGATCTGTTCAAGATATTTAGTAAGAAACAAGAGGATAGAGAAGATAATAGACATAATTTAGATAGTAACTTATACAATGCTAAAAGGTTGATAACTTTGATGAATGGTACAATAATACCGAATAGTGTATATGATAAGGGTACTACTATTAAAGTTGTCTTGGATCAGAAAATGGTCGATATTGATACCAGCGGACTTAATAAGTATGAAAAGGTATACGATAAGAAAAAAATATTACTAGTAGATGATAATGAATCAAGTGTAAAGATAATAAGTAAGTTATTGGATGGTACTAATATTATTTTAGATACGGTATCTTTAGGTAGTGAATGTTTAGATAAGATAAGAAACAAAGAAAAATATGATTTAATATTGCTAGATGAAGAGATGAAGCCACTCGATGGTATTACTGTAATGAGAAAATTAAAGAGTATTAGAACATTTAATACTAATGTGATACTTCTTACCCGTAATAATAATCACGAATATGATGAGAGTTATTTAAAATATGGATTTGTCGATTATATATTAAAACCGATAGATAAGGATAAGTTATTAGAAAAAATAAGTAAATATGTGTAGAATATTTAAAGATCAGTCAATTAATTTTGAACTGATTTTTTAATATGGAATAGTATTTAAATTTATAGAAAAATATCTAGATATGTCGAAATAGTATTTTTTCCTTTACTTTTATATAGTTAGTTGATATACTTTAGATGTAATAGTAGTAATAAAGGAGAAAGTTATGATAGGAGTTCATACTGTTGATATTACTAATATAAAAAAAATACTTAAAAGTTGTCCTTATTATGATGAAATTGTTAACTATGAATTTGATTATAATGATAAGATGACAATTAATCTTATTGATTGGTATAAGGATCTTATTTTTTCTTGTAATGGTGATGATGATAGTGATATTAAAATTATATCACAAATAGATAGATGCTTGTATTTATATATTAAAGATAATAAATTTAAAATGGGATTGAAAAATAGAATTGATACTGAAGACGTAGAATTTAATAATGAATGGATAAGTAAATATTTAGTAGATGTTATTGTTAATTTTACAGAAGAATATGAAAATTTAAAAATCTTAGATTTTACTAGTAGCAGGTGGATATAATTAAGGTATTTTAAGATCAATTTTATTTTTATGATATAATGGTTATAGGTGTTAAGTTATGTATATAGATGTATTATGTGAATTAGGTGCGAAGGCTATTGATCAGACTTTTGTCTATCACGTTCCTACTTTTTTAAAAGAGAGTATTAAAATCGGAGTTAGGGTGAAAATTCCCTTTGGTAAAATGGAAATAGAAGGTTTTGTTATCAATATTAATAACGATTCTTTGTTTGATAGGGATAAAATTAAAGATATTATATCTGTTATCGATGAGGAGCCAGTTCTTAATAAAGAAATGTTAATTCTTGGAAAATATATGGCAGATAGTTTGCTTTGTTCTAAAGTATCGGCATATCAGGTTATGTTACCAAAGGCTCTAAAGGCGCAAGTTAATACGAATGTAAAATTAAAATACAATAAGTACTTGAGAAGAAATAAGAGTATTGAAGAGATCGATTTATACATTAGTAAATGTAGATATGAAACTCAGATAGAACTTTTATGTAAATTGAAAGAAAAAGATATTTTAATTAGGAAAATGAATAGTAGTATAAATACTATATTAAAACATGGTCTTGCCTCAATTGTGTATGAGGAAGAAAGTAGATATAAATATACTGGTAAATCTGACTATAAAAAGGTAAGTCTTACAAGTGAGCAAGAGAAAGTTGTATCTTGTGTTGTTAATTCTTTTGATAGATCACATACCTTTCTTCTTTATGGAGTTACAGGTTCTGGTAAAACAGAAGTATATATGAATATTATCGAAGAAGCTTTGAAACAAGAGAAGTCTGCGATTATGTTGGTTCCGGAAATTAGTTTGACTCCACAGATTGTTGGAAAATTTATGGCAAGATTTGGTGATGTTATTTCTATATTACATTCTAAACTTTCCGATAGTGAAAGGTATGATGAATACAGAAAAATTACTCAAGGTAAATCAAAAATTGTGATTGGAACTAGGAGTGCTATATTTGTTCCTTTTTTAAATATTGGAGTAATTATTATCGATGAAGAACATACTTCTTCTTACAAGCAAGAGAATAATCCTAGATATAATGCTAAAGATATTGCTATGTGGAGAAGTAAATATCATGATTGTCCAGTATTATTGGGTTCCGCTACTCCTTCTATGGAGACAATGGCAAGAGCTGCTAATGGAGTGTATACTCTACTTACGCTGAATAAAAGAGTTGGAAATAGTACTCTTCCAATAGTGGAAGTTGTCGATATGAAAAAGGAAGTTAAAAAGGGGAACTTTATTTTATCAGATATATTAAAAAATAAAATAGATGATAGGTTGTCAAAAAAAGAACAGATAATTTTATTACTTAATAAACGTGGTTATTCTTCCATTATTAGTTGCAAGGAATGTGGATATGTGGCGAAGTGTCCTAAATGTGATATAACATACACTTATCATAAGAAAAGTAATAATTTAAAATGTCATTATTGTGGAACATCAGTACCTGTAATTTATAAATGTCCTATTTGTGGTAGTGATAATTTAAAAGATTATGGTATGGGAACAGAAAAGTTAGAAGAAGAGTTAAAGAAAATATTTGATGCAAAAATAGTTAGAATGGATGTTGATACTACGACGAAAAAAGGTGATCATCAGAAAATAATAGATGATTTTGGTGAACGTAAATATGATATATTGATTGGTACACAGATGATTGCTAAAGGGTTAGATTTTCCATTAGTTACTTTGGTAGGAGTGGTGTCAGCAGATAGTAGTTTGACTGCTTCTGATTTTCGTGCTAGTGAAAATACTTATCAATTACTTTCTCAAGTTGCAGGTAGAGCGGGTAGATCTGATAGAAAAGGTGAGGTTATTATTCAAACGTTTAACCCTGATCATTATAGTATTAGATTGGCTGAAAGACATAACTATTTAGAATTTTATAGGGAAGAAATGAAGATGAGAAAAATGCTCAAATATTCACCTTATTATTATATGGTTCTTTTGAGTATAACTTCTAAAGTATATGAAATTGGTTCTGTAGAGTCAAATAAGATTGCTAGTTATTTAAGAAATAATTTGGATAAAGAGACAATTGTGTTGGGGCCTTCTATGGCAAGTGTGTTTAAAGTTAACAATATATTTCATTATCAGATAATTATTAAATATCGAAAAGACAACAATTTGATGTCTACTCTTAAATTTATTGATGAGATGTATAAGAAGAATAATAAGATAAATGTAGAAGTTGATTTTAGCCCGATTAGGATATAAAATTATTGCTTCTTTTTTCCTTTTATTGTATAATTGATTTATGATATGGAGGAGCGGTAATGAATAGAAAAGGTTTTACTTTGATAGAGTTATTAGTTACTATTGCTATAGTTTCTTTAATAGCGGGCATTTCTGCTTATGCTATTATTTCTTCGGTAAACGATTCAAAGGAAAGAGCACTTGCTATTACTTCTAATAATATAAAAGATGCTGCTAAACTTTATGCCACTGAGCAAAATAGTGAAAGTGATTGGAAAGATGTAACTGGCTATGAATATAAATATTTTTGTGTTACTATTCAAGAGCTTATTAATAAGGGATTATTAAATTCAGATGATACTTTGAATAAAGATTATAATTTTACTGGTTCTACATACGTTATAGTAATGAAGGATAAACTTACTTCTGTTGTAGAAAAAGAAGAGATAACTGATGACTCTTCTCTTGATAGTTATAAGATATGTACTGGTGAAATAAAAAATGAAGAAGTTACTGCGCCAGAAGTTAGTGGTAGTAATTCTTATACGGATCAAATTGACTTAGATTTTGAAGATGGAGCGGCAGAATCTGCTAGAGAATATGAGTGCTTATATGGTCTTACTTCAAATAATTTAGATAGAACGGGAACTATTGATGGAAATGTTTGTAGGATGTCTGGGCTCGATAATAATACTAATTATTATGCAAGAGTGTGTATGAGAACTGAAAGAGAAAGTTATATATGTTCAGAAACTAGTTCTTATAAAACTAAAGACTTTGTTTCTCCTACTATAGATAAGGTTGGAAAAACTGGTGTTATGATAAAGTATGATGACAGTAATGTTATAGGTGGAGCTAATTACTATTTTAAGTCTTCGGTAGATACGATTTCTATAGGTGATGTTAATAGGTGCGATCTAAATGGTGATACGTTTACTTGTAGTGGAAGTACAACGACAACAATTGAGGCAAATACTTGGTATAAGACGGATATGGAGAATGTCGATTTGGAATATGAACAAGAAAATTATATTGTAACTATTACCGCTAGAATAACTGATAAAAGTAATAATTTTAAAGAGTCAAGTAAAAATATTTCAATTGAAAAAAATTTGGTTACGTATACTGCTACTTTTAATTTGGGACTTGCCGACACGATAAATGGTGGAAAAAATAATATAAAAATTTCTTGTCAAGCGGAAGAAGGAAAGAGTTGCGTTCCTAGTTCTAAAGCTCCTACTATAGTAAGAAATGGTTATACTTCAGTTGGGTGGAGTACATCAAAGTCCGCTACGAGTGCTAGTTTATCTAGTGGTGGTACGATAACACTTTCTGGTAATATTTCTTATTATCCTATAACCTATAAGAGAGTTACTGTAACATTTGATAAAAATGGTGCCTCTTCAATAGGCAGTACAAGTGTAAGTTGTAACATGTATAATAGTGCTACTTCGTGTTCAGTTAAATCGCCAACGATAACTGCATCTTCTAACACTCCTAATGTAGTAGGTTGGAATACAAGTAAGAGCGCTAAAACATCATCTTGGAATGTTGGGGTTAATAAAAGTTTTAGTTCAAATACTACATATTATGCTATAACTAAAAGTAGTTCTAAAACTTATACTGCAACATTTACAGTTCAAGATACTAATTCTGCTAGTAGTAGTTTTGGAAGTACTAGCTGTACAATAGCGGAGACATATAATGGTGCTGCACCAAGTAGTAGTTGTCAAATAACGGCTCCAGTTCTTACTGGTAAAAATGGATATTCGGCAGTTGGATGGAATACGAATAGAAATGCGACTGTCGCTAGTGTAGGTAGTGGTGGTAGAGCATATTTAACTGGTAATACTACTTATTATTCGATAGTTGCTAAATCTGCTCCTTCTGTTCCTGCTCCTAGTTTGACAATTAATATTTCTTCGCATGGATTTAATCAAACATACACTAATAGTAGCGGTGGTACTAAGAGTGTAAATATCACATGTAATTCTTCTTCGTGTACAGATATAGGTTCTAATAGTTGTACAAATTCATCGTGTCAAGGAATTGGTTGGAGTGGTAAAAAACCAATTATTAGTTGGAGCACTAACTCTTTGAATACTTTAAATGTATATTATGATAGTCAGACACATAATCAATTTGATGAAAGTAGATGGGGATCTTATAGCACTTCTACTACTGGAACGATGAGCGTTGAGACAGGCGGATATAGGATTATTAGAATAGTAGATACTGATGGTAACTCAACTGTTGAAGTGAAAATTTACTTGAAATTAGATTATGTTGCTCCTATTGTTACATTACCATCGTCCAGTTCGACAGCTTGGAGGAAGGACCTTTGGGATATTTACTATAGTGACAGTTTATCTGGTCTTAGCAGTAGCGTCAATGCTTTTGCAGAACCTACGTATATAAGTTGTAGCAATTCTGAGGCAAGAAATAATTGTGGTATTACTAATGGTTTTCAGTCCTATGGTGGTAGTTCTGGCTCGAAGACTACGCAGTGTAGTGCATATTATGATTGTTATTCTAACTATTTGGAATTATGGTCCTGTGCTACAGATAATGTTGGTAATAAAACTTGCTCAAAAAGGGTTAATCCAAGTGGAACACAGACAAATTATACATATTTAGTTAAAGATTATTAGGAGGAGTAATGAAAAAGAACGTTGATAAGAAATTACAGATAATTTTAATTGTATTGATTGCACTTATTATAACTGTTTCAATTGTAATTTTCGTTAGTAAAAATAGACCGACTTCTGATGAAAATTATGAAGTGATAATAGGTGATGATGGTACATTGCCAGATGTTAATTATAATGATTTTGAGATTACTGATGCTTCTTTTTCTGTTGATAGAGAAAATAATAATACGAAAATTTATTTGACAATAAAAAATAATAGTAGTGATTCTAAATATTTAGATAGCTTTAATGTCATTGTTAAGGATAGTTTGGGCAATAGAATAAATAAATTTTATGTCATGGTCGACAAAGAATTTTCGGCAGGAGAAGAATATGAAACTATTACTGGTGGAGATATAATTCTAGAAGATGCTTATAAACTTGAGTTTGAATTTAATGATTAAAAAAAGATAAAATGCTTATCTTTTTTTCATATTTATTTTTATTCTTAATATAATTTACTAGAAAGAAGAGGAATAATATGATTAATAAGAAAAATTTGTGGTTTTTAACCTTGTTTAGTTTAGTACTTGTCTTATCTATCTACTATGTGACAATGCCTAACGAAATATTTATTTCTAACACAGATAAAGTATCAGAAGATGAAAGAGATGTGTCGGTAGATGAATCATCGATAATAGCGGCTCTTAAAGTAGAAGATGATACGGAAGTTATGGAAAAAATGAACGAACTTAAGGAAAAAATTACCGATGTAGATGCATCGACTGAAGAGAAAAATACAGCATTTGAGGAATTAAAATTAATGAATAAAAATTCTTCAAAGGAAGAAACATTAGAAACTAAAATAAAGGAAATGTGTAATTGTGATAATTTTGTTAAAATAGATGGAGATAATGTTAGAGTTGTTCTCAATTCAGATGATTCTTCAGTAACTAGTGCCAATAATATAATGCGATTAGTTCAAGATGAGTTTTCTGAAAAAATGTATATTTCAGTAAAATTTAACTAATATGGGTAGTTTTACCTCACTTTAATTGTTCATATGAATACAATATTATGAGTAGACATAGACCACCCTAAAAGGGAAGTGAGGTATTTATGAGTAAAGGCATACTAACAAATAGAGAAAAAGAAGTGTTTTCCTTATTAGTCGAAAATAAGACAACAAGAGAAATTGCTGATATTTTGAATATTAGTGAAAAGACAGTACGAAATCATATTTCTAATACAATGCAAAAATTATCTGTGAAAGGAAGAGCACAAGCAGTAGTAGAACTAATAAGATTAGGCGAAATAACTTTATAAGTCACATGTTGTGACTTTTTTCTTTTTTTGTAATGATGACTATACTAATTACATATATTTTACTAGGTGATATTTATGTTAACAAGAATGTCTATAAAGAAAATAATGGTGTCGACAGCGGCGGTTTTAATTTTACTCATTATTTATTTAATTCCGGATAATAGAAGAGAAATAGAACTTAAAAATGATGGAATTGAATATGTTTATGATAATACTGGGTCTACGATTTATTTAGTGGATAGTAATGATTATGTGGCAAGGACTACTATTCCTACTTGCAATTGTGAAGGAAAGGAGAAAGCTGATGATTTATTAGAAGGATTAATTATTGGTGGGAGTAAATCGAATATTATTCCCAATGGTTTTCGAAGTGTCATACCGCCAGGAACTAGTGTCTTAGGTTTAACATTGGAAGATAATGTTTTAACGATAGATTTTTCAAAGGAATTATTAGATATTGCTGAAAAAGAGGAGAAAAAAATGATTGAAGCAATTGTCTATACATTAACTAGTATAGACGGGATTGATAAGGTGATTATAAAAGTAGAAGGGGAAGTGTTGTCTAACCTTCCAAATAGTAAGGAGAACTTGCCTACAGTACTAGATAGAAGTTATGGTATTAATAAGACATATGATTTAGTAACAACAAATAATATTGAATCTTATACAGTCTATTATGTTAATAATTATAATGACGAAGAATACTATGTTCCTATTACAAAATATGTAAATGGAAATGGTGATGATCCAATTAAAGTTATAATTAAGGAGCTTAGTAGTTCCCCAATATATGAGACTAATCTTATGAGTTATTTAAACGCTGAAGCATCTCTTTTGGGTTATGAATATACAGATAATAATTTGAAACTTAATTTTAATGAATTATTACTTAATGGAATAGATAATAAAAATATTTTAGAGGAAGTTATATATACGATTAGTTTATCCGCTAATGATTTGTATGATGATTTGGAAATGGTATCATTTTATGTAAATAATGAAGAAGTTTATACGATGAATTTGAGTGAAATAGAATAATAATGAATTGCGTAATTTTATTATGAACGATTTAATAAAGATGTTTGTAATTGTCAACTATTTTGAGTCTTTATATAATATTATGAAAATGGCTTGATAAGCTATTGGAATGGTGGTGAGAAACTTGATAATTACTAAAAGGCAGATAAGCGAACATTTTAATTCTGAAGAGTTTATGTGCCCTCATTGTAGGGAAATAAAAATAGATGAGAATTTGGTTAATAAAATGGAGAATATTTTTAAAAAGTTAAATGCTAGTAAATGTATTGTATCAAGTGGTTATAGGTGTCCTAGTTATGATATTCAAATAGGTGGTTTTGCAGGTCGTCATAGTGAGGGATTAGCCGCGGATTGTGTCTATTATGATAAAGATGGAAAAATTATTCCCAGTAAGATTGTCATATGTGTGGCTTACGATTTAGGTGAATTAAATGGTATTGCTAAAATCGATGATAACTACGTTCATTTAGATAATAGAAGTAATGGAACATACTATGGAGATGAGACAAGGGGGAACTCTAGTTATTGGTCTAATCCTTATGCTTATTTTAATGTTAGTAGAGAAGAGGTAGAAGAGTACACAGGTAAAGAAAAGATTCAGTATCAAGTACATGGAATAAATAAAAAATGGTATGCTAATGTGAATGTAGGTGGTATATCAGATACAGATACTAATACTTATGCTGGTGTCTTTGGTATTCCTATTGATTGTCTCTACATTGATAATTTGGAATATCGTATTAAGACAAAAAATGGATGGCTACCTTCTGTTTTAGGAAGAAATGATTATGCTGGTATATATGGTAGAGAGGTAATAGGCATTGCAATTAAAAATGCAACTTATAGAGTGCATATTAAAGGAGGTAATTGGCTTCCTTGGGTATCTGGTTATGATGTTAATGACTATAATAATGGCTATGCTGGTAATGGCAAAGTTATAGATGCACTGCAGATTAAATAAATAAAAGACTACTAAAAGTGATGTGAACTTTGTTTATAAGGCATTGTAAAAAATTAATAAAAAATCAAGAGTTAATAAAGTGAGTTTAACTAGACTCTTGATTTTTTATCGATATAAATTATTTCTTTAAAAAAGAAAAAGCCTTAATTTATAAGACATAAATTATTAAGATAATGGATATAATAAAAGAACATAATTATAATTCATAGACTGAATATAATTATGTTCTTTACATATTAGTTTCTAAAAATTCATCTTTTGTAAATGAAATTCTTTCAACTTTATTGTTCGCGATATATTTATTATATCTATTAATAATATTGTTATATTCGGTTTGCTCAATTTTATAACCATTTTTATATAAATATTTTTCCAATCCAGTAAAGTTTTCTATTACATAATTATCATTTATTTTAGCAAATGATAATCTTGGTAAAGGTGGATTATATTTTCTTATTAATACATTGAAAGGATAAGTAAAACAATTAGGTTTGCCATCGACTTTAGATATATTTATTAATGTTAGAGTGTTATATAAAGTATTTTTGTTTACTACTAACATTAATCTTTTTTTACATTCGATATTTTTTATACCACTTGCAAAATACGGTGGTACAAAATATAAGAACATACCTTCTTCAATCATTAATAATCTAGTTCTTCCATTGATTTAAATTCTTCTGAATTCATAATATTATAAGCATCCAAAACATCCCTAATGTTATCAAGTTCTTTTTCTAATTCTTCATTTGGAACAATTGATTTATTTTTATCTTTAAAATCAAGCTCATTATTTGAAATTTGTAAATACTTTTTCCAATATTCAAATTGGTGTGTCATATTAGATAAAGTATCAGCATTTTCAGAACCATATATATTTTTTGTTAATTCTAAAATTTCTACTTCTTCATCTGTTAGTTTATTTCTTCTATAGTTTAGTAATTCATCTAAATTATTCTTGTATTTAAGTCTTACATTTTCCATAACCATGCCATTTTCAAATGCGCAAAATTGGTCGTCAAATAACAATTTGTTATTCTTTGCTAAACTTATTAACTGAGCGAAAAATAATAATTTTTGTAATTTCATATTACCTTTAAATGTATTTCTAGGGGTATCTAAATTGTTTTCTAAAAACCATTTAGTATAATCAAAAACATTAGTCCTGTTCATGTTAGCACCTCCATTGTTATATTCATTATATCATATTCTATGAAATATTAGAATACGCTTTGCTCAAATATGTGGGAAATATTATAACATATATTTTGGAAAATGATACATTTTTTGTTTGTATTTTAGACAAGTTTATGTACTATATTTATATTATAATTTTTATCATTTTATGACCAAACTCGTGTATTTATTTTTAGCTGGAGAATATGGCAGACAACAACTACCCAGTTGGTAGTATACCCCAGTATTTAAAGAGTTTATGTAAATTATAGATGCCATACACTTTTAAAAATATCTTATTTTTGTCCAAAAAGTTATTGACATTTACATATATCACAATTTCTAAATTTGTCAGTCATAAAGTTTAACACAACTTATAAATAAAAAAGGTTAACCGAAATTAACCTTTCATATATTCTAAGTCGATTAGTTCGACTGGTTTTCCTATGGTGTCCTGGTGGAGATTCGAACTCCAGACCGATCGCTTAGAAGGCGATTGCTCTATCCTGCTGAGCTACCAAGACATCAGTCAATATAGATTATACAATAATATTGTAAAAATATCAACTATTTTTTTTAATTTTAATAAAATATTTATATTATATGAAGGGGGTAAAATTATTTACAAAAAATAACTTTTAATATATAATTTAGATAGGTGGTAGTATGGAAAAGTATGTTAAATGGCTATTTTTCTTTTTTGTAATATTATTATGTCATATTACTAAAAGTAATAATTTATTTTTACTTACAATAAGTTTTAGCTTACTAATGATATTTTATAATTTGTTTTCATGTAATAATTTTAAGAATATCTTGAGTAATTATCATGATAAAAAATATTATCATTCAAGAGATAAGCTATTTAAATACTTTGTATCATTTGTTTTTGTTATTATGCTATTTTTGGGGTTATTTTCTTATTTGTTAGGTAACATTATGGGAATTTATAAACTTGGGGTTGTTAATATTACTTCGATTATTTTTCTTTTTTTCTTAATTGTTACTAGGATAACTGGTGAATATTTGGAAGTTATTGGTCATAAGAAAATTGGAAGTAATTTATTTAGTGTCTTTTTATTTGTGACGATTATTGTCGATTTAGTTGGGGCTATTTTAACTTTCAATATATTTAAGTTAGATGATTATTTTGGTGTTATGTCTCTTTATTTGGGAAGCGTTTTAACTTTTATTCTTTTATTTACTATATTATATTTCAAAATATTTAGAAAGATGAAAAGGAATACTTATAGAGATAATCGTGAATTAAAAATAAATTATTTTAAAGAAATTAAGAATATATTTATTAAAGATACTACCATTGTAGTATTTAATATTATTAAACCTTTTTATATATATTTTTCTATTGTTATTTTATATTATTTACTGATAAATAAATATGGTTATAATTATGATGAAGTTGGTCAAATTATTACTGATACTTATTTTTTTGGTATTATTGTTTTTTATTTTATTTATTTGGTGATGAGGTCATTTTATATTAATAATATAGAGGATTTAATAAATGAAATAAAAAATAAGAATAAAAAAATTAATGTTATGTTTAATAATTTAATTAACAAGGTTGTCGATCTTTCACTGATGATTTGCATTGTCTTGTCTGTTATATCTGGACCTATAAATTTGTTACTTTTTGATAATAATTATAATGTTGTTTTAATTTTGGTCCCTTTTTTATTATTTTATATTTTATACGATGTTGTTGTAAGGATTAATTTGGTGTGTAATAAAAGTAAGACGGTATTAATTATTATCTTACTTGGCGCTTGTGTAAAGATGATATTTGAGGTTGGCTTTATAGCTACGGTGTATAGAATGGGATATAGTTTAATATTCGGAAGTATTATTTCGAGTGTACTGGGCTTTACTATTAGTATAATTATAGGTTTATTTTTTATTCAGAGGAGACTAAAGATTTCCTATTTAGAAAACTTTACTAATATCTTAAACATTATTTATGATAATCTTTTGTTTTGTGCTATTTTAGTCTTGTTTACTTTAGTTGTGAAAGTAAACACTGATACTATTTTGTCTAGTATTTTAGTAATTTTATTTTATTTGATGGTGTCAACTTTACTAATTTTTATAAAGAAAAGATTGAAGAAAAAATAATTCTATTTATTGCACTTTTCTTCTTATTATGGTATTATTGTATTAGTATAAATGGTACGGAGGTAAGTTTATGAATAGTCTTATTAATAAAAGAAATGTTTTCATAGTAGTTGGTATTATGGTTTTTATTTTTTTACTTGGTGGAAGTTATGCTCTTTGGAAATATGTTAGTACCGCTAATGCTGATATTAATACTATTACTCATGGTCTTGACTATTATATAAATTATACTAAAGGCCAAGATATTACTTCTGGGGTATTAAATCAAAGTTTTGACTATACAGGTGGAAATAGTACTGATATCGAACTTTGGAAAAAGGATAATACATACGATATATACGGTCATATTTATTTAGATGTTGAAGAAATAGGAAGTAATTTGCGGAAGGCTTCTTCTTTGAAATATGTGGTTCTCAGTGGGGAAAATATTATATCGAACGGAAGCTTAAGGGGGATTAATCAAGGTAAAAAAGTTCTTTTGAAAGGTGATATTCCGCTTATGACTAGTAAGCAAGTTTTTACTGTGTATATATGGCTTGATATAACAGAGGAAACAGATGAAAGTGTTTCTGGAGAAACTTTGGATATTAGTGTAGTATGTGATGCTACTATGATGGAGCTTGGTCTTCCTAATTACGATGGTACTAGGGATATAATTGTCGATAAGATAAGAGATATGTACAATAATGCTACTAAAACTGTTGTGACTAACAATGGTGTTAGATATAATTATGCAACAAGTGTAAACTTGATGGAAGATGCGGACGGTAATATTAGGTATTATGGTGCAAATCCTAACAATTATATATACTTTAATTGTTCTGATTATAGTAATCAGTCATCTGCTACTTGTGAAGTATGGCGTATAATTGGTGTTTTCGGGGATAATTTAAAGATAATGAGAAGTGGATCGATTGGTTCTTATTCTTGGGATAATAAGGATGATACGAGTGGTTCGGAAGGAAGTTATGGTAAGAATGATTGGTCTGATGCAAGAATTATGAAGTTATTAAATCCGGGTTATACTACGCAAAGTATTGGAGGAAGTCTATACTATAATAGTAGAAGTGGCAATTGTTATGCTAATGGTGCTAATGCTTATACTTCTTGTGATTTTACTAATAGTGGCTTGAAAAATGAGACAACTAGAGCGCTTATCGAAGAAATGACATGGAATTTAGGTGCTCACAGTAGTACGGGAGTATATCCAAATCAAATCTATCAATATGAAAGAGGAACTAATGTATATTCTGGAAGACCGACAACTTGGAATGGCAAAGTAGCTCTTCCTTACGCATCAGATTATGCTTATGCAGCAGACTTGAGAAGTTGTAATAGTCAGCTTTCTAGTTATAGTAATTCTAATTGTACATCGACCAACTGGATGAAATCTGTCTTTGGTAGTCAAAGACTTGTCTGGCTTCTTACTACATCATCCGCTAATAGTCATTATGTTTGGTACGTAGAACCAACTGGTAATTTAAATGTCAATTCTGCTTTTGGAGTACCTGAAATTTTTCCTACTGCTTATCTTGATTTTTCATCTTCTGTGCTTTCTGGTACGGGGACTAGTACTAATCCTTATATGTTAAATGTGTAATAAAATAGAATAAAAAGAGAAGGTGTTTTTATGGCTAACGTGAGTAATTATTATATAGATAAAAGAGAAAACTTAATTAGTAATAAAGACTCTTATGTTGTTGGAAAAAAGTATCGTTTTACTGTTTTATCTTCTCGTTTAATTAGGCTAGAATATAGTGAAAGTGGTGTTTTTGAAGATAGACCGACATCCTTAGTCATAAATAGGTCCTTTCCAAAAGAAGAGTATTCTATTACTGAGAGTAATACGCTTATACAAATTACTACTAGTGTTTTTACAATTACTTATGTAAAGGAAAGTCCATTCAAAGCGGGACCTTTGGGTGGAAACCTTAAAGCGGCAATTAATGGGACTGATAAGGAATGGCAAATTAACAGTCCAGAAGCTAAAAACTTTAGGGCTATTAATTATTCAATTGACAGCGCTAAAAATAAGATTGTTTTAGATAAGGGTCTATATTCTTTAGATGGTTTTTGTGTTATTGATGACTCTAATTCTTTAGTGTTAGATGATAATGATACTTTTGTCGAAAGAGAAAATAAGGAAAAAGATTTATATTTATTTTTGTATAATAAAGATTTTGAAGGATGTTTAACTGACTATTTTACCTTGACTGGTTATCCGAATTTGATACCGAGATATGCATTGGGTGTGTGGTGGTATAAGAATGATAAATATAACTCTAATGATATAATTAATTTAGTAAATAAGTTTAGCAGTAGTAATGTGCCTTTATCAATTTTTTTACTGGGAGATTGTTGGCATGGTGAAGTTAACTATTATACTCCTAATAATAGTCAGATAGATCTTTTAGGAATAAGTAATTTTTTAAATCAACAAAAAATAAAATTAGGGGTAACTATTAATCCGAAATTGGAAATTAAGAAAGGAAGCTTTGAATATAATATAATCAGTAGTTACTATAATGGCGATAAACTTAATTTTATTCCTCTATCTAATGAAAAACTCGGTATTTATTTAAATTTATTTATAAATAATTTAGAAAATTTGGGTGTTGATTTATTTAGTATCGATTACAACAATGCGTTAGATAGAATTACTCTATGGAAATTTAATCATTATCATTGTGGTAGAAATGAAATAAGAAATAGAAGGGGACTGGTATTATCTCGTAATAGTGGCATAGCATCTCATCGATACCCTGTTGTCTTTAGCGGAAAGACATTAGTTAACTGGACGACGTTAAATTTACTTCCAAGGTATAATTTACAGGCATACAATATAGGAATATCTTTTGTTGCACATCCAATAGGGGGATATTTTGGTGGTGTAGAAGAGGATGAATTATATTTAAGATACGTTCAGTTTGCCACTTTTTCTCCTATTTTCTTACTTGCTAGTGAGGGTGGAAAATATTATAAAAGGGAACCTTGGATGTGGAATTCTATTATAGAAAGACATGCCTTATACTATATGAATTTAAGATATCGTCTAATACCGTATTTGTATACTGAAAGTTATGATTACCATAAAACTGGTCATGGTATAATTAAACCTTTTTATTATGATTATCCTAAAATAGTCGATGAACCTATTTTTAATAATCAGTATTTTTGGGGAAGGGAGTTTTTTGTAGCTCCTATTACTAATAAGAAGAATTTAATTATTAATAGGGTGATGAAAAAGATATTTGTTCCTTCTGGTATTTGGTTTGACTTTTTTAATGGTAAAAAGTTTAATGGTAATAAGAATTATAATAATTTTTATCGTGATGAAGATTATCCTGTTTTTGTGAAAGCAGGTGCTATTGTGCCTATGAGTATCAATATAAGAGAGGAAATACCAAGTGCCTTAGAAATCAATATATATCCTTTGGCTAGCGGTGAGTATAGTCTATATGAAGATGATGGATATAGTAATAATTATAAGAGAGGATTGTATATGATAACTAATTTTAGTTATCAATATGAACAAGATAATTATACTTTTAAGATAGAAAAAAAAGATGGTAAGAATTTACTTAATACGAGAAGTTATCTGTTACGATTTAAAAATACTAAGAATATAACTGAAGTAGTTATTACTGATAAAATGGTTAAATATAACTGCTATTATGATGGAAATGATTTTATAGTGAGTTTAGATAACTTAATTATAGGTAGAAATTTTGAAGTTAATATAAAAGGGAAAGATATTTTGGTTAGTTCAGTTAGAGTTATCAATGAAGAAATTAAGGAAATATTGTATGACTTGCAGATTGAAACTAAACTTAAAGAAAAAATTGATGAAATACTATTTAGTGATTTGGAAGTAAAGAAAAAGAGAATAAAGATTAGAAAATTAAAGAGAAAGGGTCTGGATAGTAAATACATTAAAATATTTATTAATTTACTTGAATATGTCGAGAAAGCATAGTATAATACTTGTTTAGATGGAGGTAATTGTGTATGAATGAGGTACTTAATATTTTACTTGAATATATTATTGTATATGTACTTATTTTCATACTTAATTATCTTTTTTTTGTAAGAAGAAAAACAAAGTATAATAAAAATAAAGTGCCAGTAGAATTTTACTATTTAGTAAATTTGTATAAGCTCGATCAAAAGAAAATTAATTATAAAAAGTTTATTTATATAACGGCTTTTATTAATACCTTTATTGTAGCTAGTACTTATATTGTTATTTATAGATTATTAGATAGCTGGATATGGCAACTTGTTTTTGGGATAATAATAATTATTTTATTGATTGTAATTTGTTATGGATTACTTGGTAGATATTACCAAAGAATTATGAACAAAGGAAAGAAGAGAGGTAAGAAGAATGTATAATTTTCGTAAAACAGAAAAAAAATGGCAGGAGTATTGGGAAAAGAATGATACCTTTAGAACTGATATTTACGACTTTAGTAAACCTAAATATTATGTTTTAGATATGTTTCCTTATCCTTCCGGTGTCGGGCTTCATACTGGTCACGCCGAAGGATATACGGCAACTGATATAATTGCTAGGATGAAAAGAATGCAAGGATATAATGTACTTCATCCAATGGGATGGGACTCTTTTGGGCTTCCAGCGGAGCAGTATGCTATTAGTACTGGTAATCATCCTAATGGTTTTACTGAGAAAAATATAGAAACGTTTAGAAAACAACTCAAGTCACTTGGCTTTTCTTATGATTGGAGTAAAGAAATATCTACTAGTGATCCTAAATATTATAAATGGACACAGTGGATATTTAAAAGACTATATAATGATGGACTTGCGAAATATATCGATATGCCAGTTAATTGGTGTGAAGAACTTGGATGTGTACTTTCCAACGATGAAGTTATAAATGGAAGAAGTGAAAGAGGTGGATATCCTGTTATTCGTAAAAATATGAAACAATGGGTTATGGATATTCCAAAGTATGCTGAAGTGCTTCTTTCTGGTTTAGATAAATTAGACTGGCCAGAGTCGACAAAGGAAATTCAAAGAAACTGGATTGGAAAATCGGTTGGAGCAGAAATTACTTTTAAAGTAGCAAATACTAACAAGGAATTTATCGTGTTTACGACGAGAGCGGATACTTTGTTTGGGGCTACTTACTGCGTGCTTTCTCCCGAGCATAAATTAGTTGATGAAATTACGACAGATAGTCAAAGAGAGGCTGTAGATAAATATAAAGAAATTGCCTCTACTAAATCTGATTTAGAAAGAACAGAGTTAAATAAAGAAAAAACGGGATGTTTTACTGGGGCATATGCAATAAATCCTGTAAATGGTAGGAAGATTCCGATTTGGATTGCAGATTATGTTTTAGCTACATATGGTACAGGTGCCATAATGGCAGTACCTGCACACGATGAGAGAGATTATGAATTTGCTTCAAAATTTGGCCTTGATATTATTCCTGTATTACAACAAGAAACGGGAATAAGAAGGGAAAAAGAAAGCTTTAAAAATATTATAGTAGCTGTTATTTATGATCAAAATTCAGATAAATATTTAACAATAAACTGGAAAGACAAAGATGGAAGATTATTTGTTAGCGGAACTAAAAAAGAAAATGAAACCGATTTAGAATGTGCTATAAGAGAAATACAAGAAGAAACGGGGTATACCAATATTAATTTTGTGAGAAACACTTTTCCTATTAATCATCATTATTTTGCCTATAATAAAAATAAAGCTTACTCTATAAATGTAGTTGGTTTGCTATTTGAATTAGTAGATGATACTAAAGTTAACACTAATTTAGATGAAGATGAAAAGGATAATTTTAAAATTGAATGGGTATGTAAAGAACAAATTTCGGAGGTAATCGATGAACTTCACAGTACTGTATTTTGTAATCTTATATATCCTAAAGCTTATACTGGAGATGGGGCTCATATAAATTCTGATTTCTTAAATGGACTTGGCAAACAAGAGGCAATTGATAAAATGATTTCATGGCTAGAAGATAAGAAGATAGGTAGTAAGAAAGTTAATTATCGCTTAAGAGAATGGATTTTTGCTAGACAAAGATATTGGGGTGAACCTGTTCCCGTTGTCCATTTAGAAGATGGAACTATAAAATTATTGGATGATAAAGATTTACCGCTAGTGCTTCCTGTTATGGAAGATTATAAAAGCAGGAATGGTAAAGCTCCTTTAGATAATGCCCAAGATTGGAAAAATGTCGTAATAGATGGTGTTAAAGGCGTAAGAGAAACTTCAACGATGCCTGGAGCGGCAGGGTCTTCTTGGTATTTTCTTAGATATATTGATCCACACAATGAAAATGCTATTGCAGATGAAGAATTACTTAAGCACTGGATGCCTGTCGATTTATATATTGGAGGACCTGAACATGCTGTTGGACATTTATTGTATTCAAGATTTTGGAATAATTATTTATATGATAAAGGTATATCTCCAGTTAAAGAACCATTTGAAAGATTAGTTCATCAAGGAATGATACTTGGGGAAAATGGTATTAAAATGGGTAAGAGATATCCTGAATTTGTAATTAATCCTACAGATATTGTAAATAGTCATGGAGCTGATGCACTTCGCTTATACGAAATGTTTATGGGACCATTAGAGGCAGATAAACCATGGAGTAGTTCTGGTATTGATGCCGCTAAAAAGTTTATCGATAGAATATATAGAATTTTTGAAGATGGTAAAGTACTCGATAAAGAAAATAAAAAGCTGGAGAAAATTTATCATCAAACAATTAAGAAAGTGACAAGTGATTATGAAACTCTTAACTTTAATACTGCTATCAGTCAGATGATGATTTTTGTAAATGCTGTCTATAAGGAAGGTTTTTTACCTAGAGAATATGCTTTTGGCATTGTTAAAGTACTTAGTCCTCTATGCCCTCATTTAGGAGAAGAACTTTGGGAAATGTTAGGTAATAATAATACTATTGCTTATGAAAAGTGGCCTACCTTTGATGAGAATAAAATAGTAGAAGAAGAAGTGTCTATTGCTGTCCAAGTTAATGGTAAACTAAGAGATACTATTAAGGTATTACAAGATGCTGATAAAAGTGTACTAGAAAATGAAGCACTTAATAGTGAAATAGTTAAGAAGTGGGTCGATGGTAAAGAAATAGTAAAAATTATTACTGTACCTAATAGAATTGTAAATATTGTCGTAAAATAGGCACTCAAGTGAGTGCTTTATATGTTATTTAGATACTATATAGTATTTTGGAAAATACGAAAAAAATCACAAATTTTTTATGGTGATTTATATTCAAAAGCAATAGGTGGGATGATATGAGTAAAATTTCAAATGCTATTCAAATGGTAAATTATTTAAATACAGGTAATAAATATACTGTGAAGGAACTCGCAGCAAAATTGGGTGTCACTGAACGCATGATTAGATATTATAAGGCAGAATTAGAGCAAGCTGGAATTCCCATAGATACTTTCATGGGACCAAATGGTGGATATTACATATTAAATATAAAAAATCAATATAATCACTTTAATAAATATGATTTGCAGTTATTAGAAAATGTTTACAGAATTTTGGAAGAGAATGGTTATGAAGATATTGATAAGTACTGGAAAATAATTGATAAGATTAGAGTTGCTAGTGATATTGAGGAAGAAAAAAGTAAATATTTTCTAGATAATTCAACTGGTAATAATTCGGAATTATATTTTATATTAAAAAAAACGATTGTAAATAGATCATCAATAAGAATCTTATATAGAAATTTGAAGCAAGAATGGCAAGAAAGGATTATCCATCCTTTACAGATATTTAATTATGAAAATAAGTTTTATGTAACGGCTTTTTGTGAATTAAGAAGTGATATTAGACATTTTGAATTTGATAGAATTAGATTGAACGATAAATAATTTAGACGAAATATTTCCTACATGTGTGCTATAATATAGTTACAGGTGGAGGTGGTTAAATTGAATAAAAAAATATTTATTGATTTTGATGGCGTGATTTTTGATACAGAAAAAAGGGTAGTTGATAGAAAAAAACAAAATCCAAAAATGAGTTGGAATGAATTTTTCGAAAATTTAGATTGGTTTCAATTGTTAGAAGAATCAATGGTTATAAATAATGCAATTGATTATATATTAGAAGGACAATCGAAATCCAAACAGATTGCTATTTTAACAAAAATTCATACTTTGGTTGAAATGCAAGCCAAAGTAAAAGCATTAAGAAGTAGAGGGATAGAGGTTCCAATATTGTTTGTTCCTCCTCATGTTAAAAAGAGTCAGGTTTATTTACCCAATAATGAAGAAATTTTGATCGACGATAGTCTTAAAAATCTTGTCGATTGGAAGCAGAATGGTGGAACTAGTATCTATTTTAATGAGGAATTAGTTTGTATACCTCAATTTAAAACAATAAAGTCTTTAAACAAGGTATTATAAGGTGGTTTTATGATAAGCGAGGAATTGATAAAAAATTATGAAAGAGCTCTAATGCAAAAATATAATGCCGTTTGTTTTGACATTGATGGTACTCTTACCGAAGATAATTCAACAAGGATAGATGTTCGAATATTACCTATTCTAGCGAATATATTAAAGCGACACATTCCGGTAGTATTTATAACTGGTAGGGGAGAGACTGGACTGAATGATTTATCAAGAGAAATAGTTTATGATTTAAAAAATAAACATGGTGTTACAGATAAACAATTGTTAAAAATGTACGCCCTTACTAATGATGGTGCTAGGATATTTATGACTAGTAATGGTAGTAGTAAACTTTTTAATGTTAGTGAATATATTTCAGAAAGAGAAGACTTGCTTAAACTAAATGAGTTAAATATCAAGATTGTTAATTTGTTGAGGTCAACTGTATTAGGTGATTACTGTAAAGTTACTTATTCTAAAGATTCTGATAGTGATTTAATAGTTAACATTCGATTGTTAGTTTTAGATGAAAGTATTGAAGTCAAAAATACAATAATAAAAGAAATTGAATCTTTAATAAATGATACTAAAAGCTGGAATATTAATTTAACTATTGGAATACATAATGGGAAGCAAATTCTACAAGTAGGCACAACAACAAAGGATAAGGCAATGCAAGTGGTTGAAAGAATGATTGGTATTCCACAAAATTCGATGTTAAGGATAGGAGATTGTGGAGATAAAAATGGTAATGACTATTCGATGTTGAATTGTCCCCAAGGATTTAGTGTGAATAAAGTAAGTGGTAAGAATGATAGTTGCTTTCCAGTTATTGATAATGGAAAAATAATAAGGGGAGTAAATGCTACATTATTTTTAATGAAAAAAGTTAAATTATTACCAACGATTTGTTTAGAACACGCGATACAGGAAGATTATAAAAAAGCATATGCTAAAGTGGAAAAGAAAATGAATCAAGGTAAAAACAAAAATATTTATTATTTTGATGGTTTAATAAATGAAAAGTTTCAGACAGTTTATGGCATTAATAGTTTGTTCGATTCATCCAGTGGAAGTATCAAAATTCCCATGTATGAGTGGGTTAATATATCAGATGATAACCAGCTTAAACGGTTGTGGTTAACATATGATGGTGCAAGTTTATGTTATTCCATGTATGATAATGAAAATATTTTACTAAGAGGTTCAAGAATATATTACTACTTTTTGTCACAAAGATTTCATGATGAAAAGAAAAAAGAAGATATAACAACTAAAGAGATGATATATGGTTGGTTGAATAATAATGGAGAGTTTTTGCTTCAATCCTTGAATGCTTTTAGTAATGTTAATGTAGATGAATTAAACAACATAAAAATGATATTGGGAATAATTGATAATGTTAGAAATTATCTGCTGATTTTATTAAACCAATTAATTGTTGGAAATGATACGGAAAAAAATATTATGTTAAATTTGACTTGTTTAAATAAAAATACACTGATTTATAAAATATACAATAATTTGGTAAGTGCGAAAAATTGATGATAAATATTTCCTTTAATAAAAGTTATAAAATCAATAATAACGATATTATTCAACTGATAAAAAATGTAATTACGATTACCGATATATTTAGGATAGATTTTGCTAAACAACCTATTAAAGCAAATTATTCTAAAGAATTTAGGGTGTATAGGGAGATAGATAATTTTGCTGAAAATTTTATCACCTCTTGTTTAACGATGCAAAAGGATTTAAGAATTTATAAAAAGGGTATTTGTGGTGTGTGTTATGGCGGCTTGGAACTACCAATTATAATGAAATCAATGGATAATAGGATAGATGATGTATCTGTGTTAAAGTTTAACAAAAATGTAACTGGTTATTCCAAAAAGCAATCATTGGAGTTGAGATTTTTTGATGTATTTAATGCTGGTGGTATTGAACTTTTTGGTGTCGATAAGCAAAAATCTTATGTTTTATTAGATGATAATTTATTAACAGGAAAAACTATGCAGCTTGCATTGACTACTTTATATGACATAGGAATTGATGTAGATAAAATTATTGTTGTTAGATATCCGGGTGTTAATAGAATTAGTCAAATGTTTATGCCAAATCATGGGGCTATTGACTATAGACATTTTTTTGAATTTATTGAGGGTTTATATTTTCCTAGTCCATATAGTTGGAGAGACCCATATAGTTCTGATCCATATGAGGATTCTCTTGGGATATTTGATTTGAATAGAAGAAAAGTGCTAGAGTGTTTAGTAAAAAACGGTGACTACTCTAAAAATAGTGAAGTGTCATTTGTAAAGAGGTTGATTAGGAATGAAAATAATTAATGTTGCTAGCTTGTTGTTTAAGGTGTATATGTATATGTTATATTATTTAAAATTTAGTTTGTGTGAAAAATACAAAAATGAAATATAAGGAGAGGTTGATTGATTTTAATAATGAATGAGATTGTAGATGTATTAAAAAAAATTAATAATAATATTTATATTAGTGGTCATAAAAAGGCTGATTGTGACTCTTTATTCTCTTCTTTAGCTCTGGCTCTTTTACTTAACGATATGGGAAAGACTTGCAAGGTTTATATTGAAAAAGAAGATATAGAGAAGGTAGAATATTTTCAATGTAACGATATCATAGTGGATGACATTGTTGATGATAATTTTACTTTTATATTATTGGACTTAAATAAGATAGAAAGGCTTCCAGATAAAATGATATATGCCTTTCAAAAAGCTACTACAACAATCAATATAGACCATCACATAAAAAATAATACCAAATCAAAATTTGTTTATAGCTTTGAAGAAAAAAGTTCAACGTGTGAGATAATTTATGACATAGCTAGTGAATTACAAGTAAAGATTAGTAGTAAAATTGCTGAATTGTTATTCACTGGTATAGTTAGCGATACAAATATGTTAGTGAATAATGCTGATTATAATACTTTTTTAATATTATCACATTTATTAAAGAAAAACATAGATAAAGATTTTCTAATAAATAAGTATGTTATTGAAAAAACAGAAGAAGAAATGAAAATTATAGCATATATGATAAATAATATTATTTTTGATGAGGTTTATTATGTTGTATTGGATATGAAGAGGGAACCTTTTAGAAGTGTTTCATATGTTGATATTTCAAAAAAATGTATACCAACTATTATGAGTGATGAAAATATAAATATATTGATTGTAATAATGGATTATGGAATTAAAAAGAAAGGAGAAATACGGAGTAAAGGAAAAATTGATTCTGAAAAGTTAGCTAATATTTTAACTGGTGGTGGCCATTTTCATGCTGCTGGTTTCTCTAATAAAAAAAGTATAGATGAGATAATAGATATTTCGAAAAAATATATGGGTGATATTAGTGTATGATATTTTAAAATATTATTATGATATAGATGCAAATAACATAGAGCCTTTATCTGGCGGTTGGATGAATGGAAAGTATATAGTTACTTCAAATAAAAATAAATACGTTTTAAAAGTATATAATCATAAAAAAATTGAAAAAATGAGTAATGGTGAATTTTCTACTAATTATTTAGATAATCAAATGTTAAATAATTTGAGAATAGTAAACTATATGAACGAATTAAAATTAAATTGCCCAAAAGTTATACCGACAATTTTTAGCGATTTAATTGTAAAGTATGGCAATGATAGGTTGACTTTAATGACTTATATAAATGGAAAGAATGTAGATAGAAAAAGTATAACTGGAATTCAATTATGTAATTTGGGTAATGAATGTTGCAAGATGCATAATTTATTTAAAAATGTTAGCGATGAGTTATATGTAGGTAAATATTTAGCGCTTCCTACTTTAAATGACTTAGAAAATAGACTTATTTATAACACGTCAATTGTTTCTGCTGAAACTTCTAAAGAATTTATAGAGTTATTAAAGTTTGAAAAAAGAATTATAAGAAAATTATGTGATACTAATATAATTGATGAAATACCAATTGGTATTATACATGGTGATTTTGCAGATGATAATATAATATTTAGTAATGACGCTCCGTATATTGTTGATTTTGAATTGGTAAGAAAAAATTCTTATTTACAAGATATAGGTAGAATTCTTTTATCGTATTGTTTTGATGATGGTGTAATTAATTTTGGAAGAATTAATAATTTCAAAGCTGGGTATGATAATTTGAACTATAGTCAAATATTGTTATCATTAGTTATTGTTTGGATTAATGAAATTAATATGTGGATAAAAAGTAATTATTTTAGTAGAAATTTGACTTTAAAAGCAAAAAGATTTCAAGACGAATTAATATATTTGACTATAAATCTTGAAAGTATTATTGATTTGTATTTTTATTGTGACAATGAGGAAATAATAGGAAAATATAAATCTTGCGAAAAGAAATTAGTTAGAAGATAGTTTAAGGGAGATTAATGATATGAAAATAATTAGTATAGGTGACTTAGTTACGGATTTCTATTATAAGAATGGTAAATTAATTGGTATCAATGGTGGTATGACTGCGCATAATATAATTGCAAATATTAGTAAAATGGGCTTTGAATCTGCTACTTATGGTGTATGTGGAAATGATGCCGCTGGAAAGATAGCAATAGATAGTTTGAAAAATATTGGTGTCAATATTGATAACATAAAAATAATAGATGGTTTAGAAACGCGCTGCTTTCACGTGTCATATTTTGAGGAAAATGGTAAATTAGATTTTACTTCAAAAAAGAGATGCCCTTTTTGCGGTGAGAAACACTGGTATAATGATAGTAATATAAATTGCGATGATATTTTGAAAAATATAGATGAAGATGATATTTTAGTATTTGATAATTTAAATAGTAGAAACCAAATTATTATTGATAACTCTCGTAATAGAAAAATGTTAGATTTGGGTCAGTATTTTGAACTAGACGATTATAGTGATAATGAGATTATTGATAAAATTAAAGGTAAGTTTGATTTTATAAACTTAAATGAACGTGTTGAAAAATATTTAATGAAAAGATTTTCTATAAATTTATTAGAAGATGTATATAGTATATTGAAACCTAAATTAGTAATTGTTACTAGGGGTAGAAAAGGATCTGATTTTGTATTTAATGGTTATAAAGTGAATAAAGAATTAGCAAATCCTTCTTTGGAACTTGATCCTACGGGAGCGGGCGATGCGTTTTTTTCTGTGTTTATTGGTGAGTATGTAAAAAATAATTATGTTCTAGATGAAAAATTTATAGATTTTACTTTTGATAAGGCTACTAAACTTACGAAGAAAGTGGTAAAAAAGTTTAGTGCTAGGGGACATATACAAAATTTATATAAGATAAAAAAGTTAGATAATAGTTGTACTTGTAGAAATTTTGATATTTTATTAAGAAAACAAATTAAAAGGTGTAATATAAATGTAAATAACTTGGAAACTAGAATTATAAATGCTATTAAGAGCGGTGCTTATGAAAAATTAGTAAATATTAATTTTAAAGATTTAAATAATAGTATTTTTATTGGCACAGGGGGTTCTTATGCTAGTGCTAAGTTTTCTTCTAAAGTTATTAATTATTTGTATGGTTTAAATACAATTGCTTTATTTCCAAGAGATTTGTATTATAGAAATAATAGTCGTGTAGATTCTATATTTATGTTTACTTATTCTGGCACGACAGATGATTTATTAATTTCAACTAAATCAATTGATAATAAAATTAAGTATATTATTTCCAAAGGTGAGCTACAAAAAATCATAGCTAAAACAGGAATAACTAAAAATAACATTATTTCGTATAGGACAAGTACTAATAGAGGTAAGGAGAGAGGCTTCTTGTCTTTTGAAGGAGTTTTGGCTCCCGCTAGTTTATTTTTGAAACTATATTTTGAAAAAAACTTGAGAGATGATGTTGATTACTTTATTAGAGATAGTATAAACTATTGGAAGAATTATTTTGATAAGTATTTTAAGGATAATAAGAAAATGTTAAAAGATTTTCTAAAAATGGGAGGATTGCTAAATATTTTTATAGGAGATTTTACGGAAGCGGCTGGTAGTGATTTAGAAAGTAAAATAGTGGAGTCTGGTATTTATAATTGCTTAATTCATGAAAAGAAAAATTTTTCTCATGGAAGATTTATTAATTATGAACATTTAAGTCAAAAAAAGAACATTTATCTTAAACAAAAAAGTACAAGCTTATATGAAGAAAAATTATTAGATTATTTATCAAAAGATAAAAATCTAATAATTGAAAGTAGATATGATGGTATATTATGTGAATTTGATTTGTTAGTTGCTTCTCAATATTTGGTATATTATATATCGAATTTTCTTGATATAGATATTTCAAAGCCAAAGTATAGTGAAGATGCTATGAAAATATATTTTTACAAGGGAGAATTATAGAAAGATATGCTAGTTTTATTTTTAACTTCTAGTAGTGAAAACTTAAATTATTTAATTAATTAGACTTATTTCATTAAAAATAAAACGGAAATAAGTCTTTTAATTAATTATCATATGTTAAAGATACGGCGAAATTAGTTACTATTCACAGCCTTTTGCCCTTTAATTTATAGTACTTTAAATTTAAAATTTGGATAAAAATAGGCTGTGAATACTTGCTATTACACATATTTATAAACTCAAAAAAACAATAAAGTCCTTAAAATAAAGAAATTAATTGTCGAATTTAGCTGTGAATAGTAACCGAAATTAAAAAAAGATGAAATTTTACTCTTGAATATACAAGCTCTTAATGTTATAATTATATTGTCATTGCCTCGTCGCCAAGTGGTAAGGCACCAGACTCTGACTCTGGCATTCGTTAGTTCGAATCTAACCGAGGCAACCACGCAAAATTAGCCCTTATTTTTTAAGGGCTTTATTTTAACAAGTTACAATTACTAGCAGCAATTATTACCGATGGGATGATTTCTATTATCGCAGAATAAAATAAAAAATATTATCAATACAATAATAATTATCCATATCCAATTGCTACCGCATCCATAATAAGCAGGATATCCGCATCCATACATGTTAATCAAATCTCCTTTCATAATTATTATATTTTAATTAAGAAATGGCGAATATTATGGATACCTAATATAATGGTAGTTTATAACAAAAATGTTAGTATATAGTAGGAGGAAAATTATGACAAATAGAGATTTAGCTAATTTAATGTATCCAAATGTTACTAAAACACCAGATGATTATGAAAAGAAATATCCAGATAGAAATCTTCCCGAAGGTGCTGTCGTATCAAGATTTGCTCCATCTCCAACGGGATTTGTTCATATGGGAAGCTTACTTACCGCTCTTATTGCCGCTAAAGTTCCGAAAGACACTAAAGGGGTATTCTATCTTAGAATTGAAGATACTGATGGGAAGAGGAGTATTGAAAATGGGATTCAAGGTATTATTGATGATCTTGATAACTTTGACATAACTATAGATGAAGGTGTCGTATCTGAGTCTTTAGAAAAAGGAATTTATGGTCCTTATATTCAGACTAAAAGAAAAGAGATATATGATACTTATGCTAAATATATGATAGAAAATGATCTTGCTTATCCTTGTTTCTGCTCGGAGGAAGAGTTAGATGAAATAAGAAGTATCCAAGAAAAAAACAAGGAGAGAATTGGTTATTATGGAAAATATGCTAGATGTCGTCACCTTAGTATGGAAGAAGCGTATGATAGGATTAAAAATGGTGAGAAGTATGTGATTAGATTAAAATCTCATGGAGATTTTAATAAAAAAGTAGAAGTTAATGATTTAGTTCGTGGCAAATTAGAATTTCCGGAAAACGATATTGATACTATCCTTATTAAGAGTGATGGTATTCCTGTTTATCATTTTGCACATGTTATTGATGATCATTTAATGAGAACCACGCATATTCTTCGTGGTGAAGAATGGATAAGTAGTACTCCTATTCATTTACAGTTATTTAGAATGCTTGGGTTTAAAATTCCTAAATACGCTCATTTAGGTCTTGTTATGAAAGTAGATGAAGATGGGACTAGAAGAAAACTATCCAAAAGAAAGGATCCAGAGGCCGCTGTTAGTTATTATCATGAAAAGGGGATTCCAGTCGAGGCTGTAAAACTATATCTTATGACTATTGCTAATTCTAACTTTGAGGAATGGTTAAACCAGAATCCCGATAAAACTATAGATGACTTTAAATTTGATTTTAAGAAGATGAGCACTAGTGGGTCTTTATTTGATATCGAGAAACTTTTGAATATATCAAAAAATTATATTAGCAGATTGACAAAAGAAGAAGTTTATAGTGGTCTATGTGAGTGGACATCAGAATTTGATTCTGAGTTTTATAATATTATAGTCAATTATAAGGACTATACTATGGATATTCTTAATATTGAAAGGGAACAAAAAAAGCCTAGGAAGGATTATGCTAGTTATTCAGAAATAAAAAGTCAGATATTTTATATGTATGATGAGTTATATAGTCCTACTGGTTATGAATGGGGAAGTATTACGGATAGAAAAGAAATTATGAATATTTTAAATACTTACATGGATAAATACTTTGATGTTTCTTGTAAAGAAGAATGGTTTGACAATGTAAGGAAGCTTACCGATATATTGGGTTATGCTAGTAATATGAAAGATTATAAAAATAATCCTAATAATTATAAGGGAAGTGTTGCAGATATTTCTACTGTACTTAGGGTAGCTATTACTTCAAAGTGTACTACACCTGATCTATATGTGATTATGAAGCTTCTTGGTAAAGAGAAAATTAAAAAAAGAATTGCCAATATAGAAAAAATATTAGCTGATTAATTTTATTTGGGAGGTTTTGTTATGAAAAATATAAATTATAAAATAGAAAGAAATGATGTTTATATTGGTGAGGTGGTGAGAGCGGATGATATATTTAGGCATGTAAGTGATGAAAATTTTGCTCTTGTGAAATCGGGACAATTGGATACTTCATGTCGTGAGGTATATCGAAATATGTTATTTGTTGTAGATGAAGAAAATTTGTCAAATGATTTACTTTATACTTCTCCTAGTTATCCAATCTTGAATATTACTAATGATAATGTTTGTTTACAACTTAAAGGTCTTACAGTTATAAGACGGTCATATAATTTGGGATCATTGCTTGAACTTTATGGATATAGAAAGAAATTATCTTATAATGATATAGTAAAGATACGAGAAGAAGTTTTTGGTAAATCATTTTCGAGAGTGTTCCCGCTATTGCTTAAAATATCTTGTGACTCACAATATAGTGATATGGAAAAATTATGCCTTCCTATGCTTTTTTATACATCATCAGAAGAAAAGTTCATACCACATGCTGAAGAAGGAAAAATAAAAAGACTAATTAAATAATAAAAAGATGAGTTTGTAGGTTTTTCCAAATGTTTAGGAATGGAATAACTTATTTATAATCATCTTTTTTAGTTTTTTCTTCTATTGATTCCTACCATTGAGGCTAATGTGGAATCTAACATTAATAATAAAAAGTATATAGAGTTTCTAAGACTTAACGATTTTAAAAATAGATTTATAATTAAAAAGACAAAAATCCATATTATTCCATATTTTATTCCTTCTATATACCCTTTTTTGGTGGATGCTTTTCCTATTTTGTAACTTCCAATAAATATTGCAATAATGGGAATAAGAAGTTCCACTATTTTTAATATTGTACCGTTTAAAATATTGAAATAGTTTAAAATGGTTACAATAATGATACTTGTAAGTATGATTCCAATAGTCCAAGCTGAACTTTTTAAATAATTGATTAACATAATTTTCACCCAATTAATAGTATGTTTTTGTATAAAAAAATATACTTTCATACATAATTATAATGGTGATTAAAATGATGATAGTGATGTTAAGAACAGTATTTTTTTATTTTTTTATTTTCATAATTTATAGAATAATGGGTAAAAGAGAGATTGGGCAACTCAGTATTATAGATTTAATTGTTTCTCTTTTAATAGCGGAACTTACAGTTATTAGTATTGAAAATTATGATAAATCGATACTGTACTCGTTAATACCAATTGTTATATTAGTACTCTTGCAGTGTATACTTGCGTATTTTAGTCTGAAAAAACCGAAGTTTAGAATTTTTTTGGATGGAAATCCTTCTGTTATTATTAAAAATGGAAAAATAAACTATAATGAGATGCTAAAACAAAGATATAATTTAGATGACTTACTTGTGCAACTTAGAGATAAAGGATATAGAAGTATTGAAGAAGTAGAGTATGCTATATTAGAAAGTAATGGTACTTTGTCTGTTTTTCCATACGATAATGGTAAAAGTCCTCTTCCACTTCCTATAATATTGGATGGAGACATTCAAGAAGATACAATTAAGCATTTGAAGAAAGATAAGAACTGGGTATATAATTTTTTGGATAGAAAAAATATTAAATTAGAAGATGTCTTTTTCGCTTTTTATAAAGATAAAAATATATTTATAATTAAGAACGATGACTTGTTATAAAAAATGGTACTTTTTTCTTATATCTCTCATAAATTATTGTGAGGGGTGATATCTTTTGTCAGCATATAAAGAGATAGTAACAAAGGCAGTAGTGGGTAAGGGTAAAAAATATTATCGTAATACTTATACTGTCAATACTGAGACAGTTCCTAATACTGTACTTGGATGTTGGGTAATAAATCATAAGTTTTCTGGTCAAGAAGTAGATGGAAAAATTGAAATAGATGGTTCTTTCGATGTGAATTTATGGTATTCTTATGACAACGATACAAAAACTTCTGTTATAACAAAAAATATACCATATAAAGAAGTGGTAACGGTATCCCAAAAAGAGACAACTGATTCTAGTAGTAAAGATATTATAGTAAGAAGTTTAAAACAACCTAGCTGTATATCTGCAAAAGAAAATGGAAATGCTATTAATATTGAGATAGAAAAAGAATTGGGAGTAGAAATTGTAGGTGATACTAAGGTTAAGATAGCTATTGAAGAAGATGAAGAGCCATGGGATGAAATACCAGAAGAAGTTACTGAAGAAGTAGAGAAGGAAATTACTGATAATATTGATCCTAACTATATTAAAGAAGAAAAATAATCTTCTTTTTTCTTTGATTTTTTTTATAGAGTAAGAAATTTCTTGAAACTTTCTTCTATTTATGAGATAATACATGTGGACGGTGCTTTTTTATGAATGACAAGGTTTATGATAATGGAAATATTGTTATCTCAAAAAACAAACTATATTTTTATAGGGAAAATATTAGTTTTAGTCATTTAGAAAGTGCTAACTGTAGAAAACTTCCGAGGAGAAGTTTGTTTGTATGATTAAAGATTTGGTTTTCTATTTTGATTATACTTGTTATTGTATGTAATATTTGGAGAAATCTAATGATTGTAGGAGATATCTATATTTATTCTATTTTTGTTTTGATGGCTTTTAATATTTTTTGTTTTTTTCAGAAGTATTATCTACTGACAATTAGGACTATATCTGGAAAAGAATATTATACAAAAGGTAAAGATGGGAATTTGATGATGAAGATTTCAGATGTTATTAATTCAAAAATAGAAGATATACAAGATGTAAAAAATACAAGTGTTATTGTAAATAATGGTATTATCAATAAAGGAAATAATAATATTAATAAAATTAGAGGAAAGAAAGATAATGATTATAAATAATGGTGTAATAAATATAGGGGACAATAATACTGTAATAAGTGCTATTAGTTATTGTGACATAGCTAGGGAGCTTAATGTTTTACTTAATTATACTGAAAATAAAGAAGTTGTAGAATCCGCTATTAGATATGCTAATGAGGAAAATAGTGAAAAGTTAAAAAAAGTATTAAAGAAAATAGGAAAAGAGATGTTTTCTTTAATTAAAGAGTTGGGTTTAGTAGTACTTAAAAAATATATAGAAGGTATGTTGTGATTTTGGAAAGGAAGTATTTTTACAAATGGAAAGGCTTCAAAAGAAGATTGCAAATCTCGGATATTGTTCGAGAAGAAAAGCAGAAGAATTGATTACTAAAGGGGAAGTTTTAGTAAATGGAAAAGTTGTAACTAAACTTGGTACTACAGTTAAGCAAGGTGATGTTATAACTGTCGAAGGGAATATTTTAGATAATAGTAAAAGTTATGAATACTATTTATTAAATAAGCCAAAGGCAGTAGTTACGACTACTAGTGACGAAAAGGGAAGAAAAACTGTTACGGATATTATAAGAACAAGTACGAGAATTTATCCTATTGGAAGACTTGATTATGATACGACAGGAATATTGCTTTTGACTAATGATGGGACACTGGCCAATTTACTTATGCAACCTAATTCACAAGTGGAAAAGACATATATTGCCAAAGTAGAAGGTATTATAAGTATATCTGATGTGCAAAAATTACGAAATGGTGTATTAATAGAGGGTATTAAAACAAGAAAAGCAAAAGTGAAAATTAAGTCAGTTGATAAGAAAAAACAGACATCAATAGTAGAAATAACTATTCATGAAGGTAAAAATCATCAGATTAAGAAAATGTTTGAAGCACTGGGTTATAAGGTAGTGAAGCTTCGCCGAGAAAAATATGCTAATTTAAATTTGAAGGGGTTAATGCCCGGAGAATATAGAGCTCTTACTATCAAAGAGGTAAAAACCTTGTATAGTTTGTGTAAAAACAAGAAAGATTGATATATTTTAGGGGGTAAATATGAAATTAGAAGTATTTGAGAAAGATAAAAATAGTATTGCTTGTGATGATGATTATGGAGCTAGAATCTTTATAGATGATTTAAAATTACTGTTAGAAGATGATTATGAAAAGAAGTTAATTTTTAAAATGATGAATGGCGATCAGATTGTAGAGAATCTCAATTTATCAAGACAAGTATGTGACATAATAGAAGATTATATATTTAATAATTTGAGTCAGAAAGAGTTAATAGAAAATTTAGAAAGAAAAAATATACCTTTATTTTCTTTTATTATTCACTTGGTCGCTCGTTATCAGAGACTTTATAATTCGTTAAAAAGAGATTTTACTTCTGTAATGATTTATTGTGATTATGAGAAATTTGATAAGAGCTTTGATAATGCAGTTGAGATAGTAAAAAAGTATAAACTACCTTCTACTATTTGTTGTGACGGTGTATCTTTAAATGAATATAAGCATATTCTTTCTAACTATGATTTGGAAAAATTAGATGCTCTTAATATTAAAATTTACTATCAAATTTATAATAGGGCTGTTTCTCCAAGTAAATTATTTGAAGTTGCAACTTTTATTTGCGGAAAGGCTGATGAAATAAAAAGGTATAATTTGTCACCGTTAGAGCAAGTTATTTATGCTTATGATATTGTAAAGCAAAGAAAATATAAAAAGTCCGAAGGTAGTAATTTATCTAGAAATTTGGACAGCGTTATTTTTGGAGAATATATAGTCTGTTTGGGGTATGTAAATTATTTCAATGCTTTACTAAAGTGCTTAGGATATAATGCTTTGAATATTATTGATTTTAAAAATAAGCATTGTAGAAGTGTTGTCCATATATGTGATCCTAAATATCGTTTAGATGGTTTTTATGTCTTTGATCCGACTTATGATTGTAGAAAGGAAAACAGTGAAGACTATTTAAGTCAATATAATTATTTTGGTGTTTCAATTGAGGAAGGAAGCCACTCTTTCCATAATAATATTGAAGAGCTTTTATCTTACGGTTTTGATGAATTTATTAAGATTATAGAGGGCCAAGATTCCATGGATAAAAGCATTATATTTAGTCGCTTGTTAAAAGAAATATTTGTATTTTCAAAAAATCCGAATTATAAATATTTTGAAGAAGAAATGAGCAATAGCGGTTATTTGGATGAGAAAGTGAGAGTTAAATTGCAGAGTATATACGAAGAGGTGATGTCTAAATTTTTAGTACGTACTATTGATTTTAAAATTCTTGTTAAAGCGGTGTATTTTGTAAGGAGAATACAATATTATAATGGGGTGATATCTAAACTATCTTATGAGAGTATTAAAGATGAAATGATTGCTAAGAAACTTGATGGAAGACGAATGGAATTGTTAGAAGAAGGAGTAGATTTTAATAGCGTACTTTTTAGATTGTGTTTTTATGAAGAACGCCTAGAAGAAAAACTTTTGAAAACTGAAGATAGTATTGGTTCTTCCTTACCTCCTGGTGTAGAATTAGTTAGAGATGAATATAATATGAGACTTTTGAGAGTACTAAAGAGGGGACATGATGATAGGTCTATTCAAAGATGAAGAAATATGTAATAATTATGATAATTCTGATGATATTTTAAAGATTTTAAAGAGTTCTAAAGGATATAATCATGAATATATATATCGAATGTTAGCAGGAAACAGTGTTCTTGAAAAAGATAAAGTTTTAGAATTTGTAAAACTTATTAGCAGTGCAAATGCGGAATATAAGGCTAGATACATATATTATGTTTTGGTGAATGAAAATGTAAGAAAAATAGGAAAGAATTTAGAGTTTGCAAGATTAATTGATAGGTCTAAAGCTGAATATAATGCTAAATATGCTGCTTTAGTTTTGACAAATAGAATTGCTATTGAAAAGGGGATAGCATATGAAGGGGCAGAGTTAATTAATAAGTGTGATCGGGATTTTAAAGCGAGATTTATGGTGGTTGTTTTGACTGATGTAAATGCTATTACTTTAGGAGACGTCTTTGCGTTTGTGAAATTAATTAGTGAATCTGGAAGTGAATATAATGCTAGATATGCTGCTTTAGTTTTAACAAATGAGAGTGCTCTTGAAAAGGGTATAGCATATATGGGGGCAAATTTAATCAATGAATCGAAAGAGGAATTTAATGCTTTAATGGCATATTGTGTCTTCACCTATGAAAATGTTATGGCAGCGGGGAAATCTTTGGAGTTTGCAAGCTTAATTAACAAATTTGATACAGAGTATAAGACTAGATATGCTGGGTATATTTTGAGAAATGAAGAGGCAATAAGGTCTGATGTTGCAGATGTTTATGCTAAAATAATTGGTGAATCTACTAGTGAGGAGGAGGCTTCAAAAATATACATGGCGCTTGTTTGCTCCTTAAATTCAGAGAAAAGAATTGGAAATAGGAAAAGTTTTAGCGTGAAAGTGCGAGAAAAACTTTAAATTTTAGGAAAAATTGCTGAAAAACTAAATTTTTAGATTGTTTTGGTTGACTTTTTAATTTTCCTATAATATAATTAACTAGAAAACGGAAAGAAGATTGTATTTATCTCACCTGACTAGCAGATAAGTAGTAGGTAAAAAAGCTGGCTCAATTATATAAAACGAATTTAATAGCTTTTGTGTGGATAAATGAATACTTCTTTGGTATTCATTTTTTTGGAGGTGTTAGCTATAGCTACTTTAAAGGATAATCTTATTAATGAACAAATTAAATGCAAGGAAATGATGGTGATTGGACCTAACGGAGAACAACTTGGTATTAAAACAAAACAAGATGCTTTGACCCTAGCGGGATATGCTGGGTTTGACTTGGTTCTTATGAATGAGAATGGTAATCCACCTGTTTGTAAGATTATGGATTATAACAAATTTAAATACGAAAAAAAGAAGAAGACGAAGGAAGCTCAAAAAAAGCAGCGTGAAACACAAGTTGAAACTAAAGAGTATCGTCTATCGGTAAATATTGATATTCATGATTTTAATACGAGAGTGGTAAATGCTAAAAAGTCATTGGAAAAAGGTAATAAAGTTAAAGCTAGTATTAGATTTAAAGGAAGACAAATTGCTCATCCTGAGCTTGCACATGATGTTCTAGATAGATTTTATGAAAAAGTTAGTGATGTTGCAGACATGGAGGCAAAGCCTAAAATAGAGGGTAAAACTATGTTTATGCTACTTACACCTAAAAAATAGAAGGAGGATATTATGACTAAACTTAAAAAAAATAAGATGAAGACACATAAAGGAACAAAAAAAGTGTTGAATATTAGACAAAGTGGTTCAATTAGTAAGTCAAGACAAGGAGTACTACATAATACTGGTAAGAATTCTGCTGCTAGAGCTAGTGACAAGAAGAAGGGTACTAGTTTGAGTAAATCAGATTATAAGAGAATTAAAGATTTAATATAGGAGGCAAGAAATGACAAGAGTTAAAGGCGGCACAGTTGCACGTGCGAGAAGAAAGAAAGTATTAAAAGAAGCAAAAGGTTATTTTGGTAGTAAACATAGATTGTATAAGACAGCGCATGAACAAGTAATGCACTCTGGTGTCTATGCGTTTAGAGATAGAAAACAAAATAAGAGAAATTTCAGGAAACTTTGGATCACAAGAATAAATGCTGGTTGTAGAGAAAATGGTATTTCTTATTCTAAATTTATAAATGGATTAAATAAGGCAGGTGTTACAGTAAATAGAAAGATGCTTAGCGAACTTGCTATCGATAATCCAAAAGCATTTTCTGATTTAGTTGTTATTGCTAAAGATGCGTTAAATGGAAAAGCTTATGTACCAAAAAATATTTCTGCTACTAAAGAGAAGGAAGTTAAGACTGATAGTACAAAAACTACTAGTTCGAAGTCTGATGTAAAGAAATCTTCTACAAGAAAAGCTACTAATAAAACTAATGAGAAAGAGGAAAAATAGTATCTTTCTTTTTTATTTACTTTTTTATTTAGAGATGGTATACTTATAGTTGATGGATAAGTCTTTTTAAAAGTTTGATGTGTGGTGATAGAAAATGACATGTTCTAGTTGTAAGAATTTAGATGAAAAGAAGAAGTTAGAGGGAAAGGTGAGTGGATGCAAATATTATTGTAAGAAGAATAAGTGTTATGTCTGTGGTGATATGCCAAAATGTAAAAATCATCAAAGAGCATATTCGCGTGATAATATTACGTGTGATAAAATTTATGAAGAAGGAAAGGTTTTTTATAACGATGACCATTCACCTTTGTTTTATTTAGTTATTATAGCTGTTGTAGTTATTCTTTTAATAATAGCAAGGATTACTAGCCCTGAATTATTTGGATAGATTAAATTTAGAAGATATTATTTTACATAGTTCTATGATATAGAAGGCAGTGATAAATTATGGAAACAAATAAAATTAGAAATTTTAGTATAATAGCACATATTGATCATGGTAAGAGTACTTTAGCGGATCGTATTTTAGAGTATACAGGTGCAATTGAAAAAAGGCAGATGAAGGAACAACTACTTGATAGTATGGATATAGAAAGAGAAAGAGGTATTACTATAAAATTAAATACTGTTAGACTAGAATATGATGGGTATGTTTTAAATTTGATCGATACTCCCGGACATGTTGATTTTAGTTATGAAGTATCTAGAAGTCTAGCAGCTTGTGAGGGTGCAATACTTGTAGTTGATGCTACCCAAGGTATTGAGGCACAAACTCTTGCTAATGTATATTTGGCTTTAGATAATAATTTGGAAATAATACCTGTTATTAATAAAATTGATTTACCTAGTGCGGATATTGAAAAAGTAGAAAGAGAACTTTTGGATACTTTTGGTTTTACTAGTGACGAGATAATTAAAGTATCTGCAAAGACAGGAGAAGGTATTGAAAAATTAATAGAGGCAGTAATCGATAGAGTACCTCCGCCAAAAGTGAATAATGATAAGTTAAAGTGCTTAATATTTGATAGTTATTTTGATTCTTACCGTGGTGTAGTGATTTTAGTTAGAGTTATGTCAGGTACTCTAACTAAAAAAACAAAAATAAAATTTATGGAAACTGGGGAAGTTTTTGATGTTGTATCGCTCGGATATCATACACCGTTTGAAAAGGAAGTATCATCATTAAGTATGGGGGAAGTTGGCTTTGTTACTGCTTCCATTAAATCTTTGGAATCAGTTAAAGTTGGCGATACTATTACTGATGTGGAAGATCCTGCTTTGAATCCTCTTGCTGGATACAAACCGATGAAACCGATGGTTTACTGCGGAATATACCCAATCGAGCCTTCCAAATATCCTAATTTAAAAGAAGCTATACAAAAACTAAAATTAAATGATGCTGCTTTGACTTTTGAACCCGAATCATCTAGTACTTTGGGATTTGGTTTTCGCATGGGATTTTTGGGATTACTGCATTTAGAAATTATTTCTGAAAGAATAGAAAGAGAATTTGGAATTGATATTATTGCTACGACTCCTTCTGTTAATTATGAGATAAATTTGACAGATGGTAGTACTATATTTATCGATAATCCTAGTATGATGCCAGACAAGGTTAGAATTAAGGAAATTAAGGAACCATATATTTTTACTAATATATTAGTTCCCACTATATATATTGGACCTATTATGGAACTATGTCAAGATAAGAGAGGGATATATAAAAGTACGGATTATATTGATAAGACTAGGGTTAATATTCATTATGAACTTCCATTATCTGAGATAGTTTATGATTTTTTTGATAGACTGAAATCATCAACGAAAGGATTTGCTTCATTTGATTATGAAATGATAGGTTACAAGGCGAGTGATCTTGTCAAGATGGATATTCTTTTAAATGGTGAAGTTGTAGATGCCCTTTCACTTATTGTTCATAAGGATTTTGCTTATGATAGAGGAAGAAGAATGGTCGATAATCTTAAAAATATTATTCCAAGACAAATGTTTGAGGTGCCTGTGCAGGCAGTTATTGGAAGTAAGGTTATAGCGAGAAGTGATATTAAAGCCATGCGAAAAGATGTTTTGGCTAAATGTTATGGCGGTGACATTACGAGAAAAAGAAAGCTATTAGATAAGCAAAAAGAAGGAAAAAAGAAAATGAAAACGATAGGTAAAGTTGAGATTCCAAGTGAAGCCTTCTTAAGCATTTTAAGTGATTATAAAAAAAATTAACTAATATAAAGGCGGTATGAAATGAAAGAATCAGAAAATATATTACTTGAGATATTGCTGGGGGAAGAAAAACTAGATTGGGAAAGATTAAATAAATTATTAGAAGAAGATTACGTCCAAACAATAAGAGGAATATTTAAAGTTTTTACTGATTCTTTTTTGTCGAGGCCTTATAAAGAAATTGACCTAATCTTATTCAATATAGAGAAGATTGTATTATCTCAGAATTCAAAAAATTTTAGAATAATAAAGAATGCGGTGATGGAAGCTAATAAAGAATTGTCGCAGATTAAGCTTAATAATGTCAGCTTCATATTGCGCTGTTTTAAATTTAGATTGTTCGATTTAAATAGAAAGTTAAATGAAAAGTTAAAACAAGATAGCAAAGTGAATTTATATTCTATTTATTATAACTTAATATTTGAGCAGAGAAGAATAGATATTATTATATTTGTTTTTAAATCAAATAAAAATATTTTGGATCTTACTGATACAAAAGGAAATGACTTATTTTTCAATATATTAGATTATTATTGCGAACTGAAAGATGAGGAAGAAAAGAAGTACTTTTGGGAAGTAATAATGATATTTTTGGAATATATGAGTAGTGAAAAAATAAGGGATAGTAAATATATGAATTTACTGGAGAGAGAATTTTGTGTTAATGAAGAGCACGTGATTGCTTTAAGGGAAAAGATGATGGAAATAGTACAAATAGATTTAATGGGACTGTTTAAAAAATATCATGTTTCTAGTGAAGTACATAAATCTGTTATTGATGAATTAAAGAGTTTTTCTCGCTCTGAGGATGGAAGGGCTTTTATACATGGAAATTTTGTGACAATTGATGGCGAAGATGCTGAATGTCTAGATGATGCAATTTGTTTAAAAAAGAATAGCGATGGTACGTTTTATTTTTATGTTGCAATTACTGATATACCTTCTGTTATTCCTTATGGGTCACTTAATTTTTATGATGCGTTAAAAAAAGTGGAAACGATATATCTTCCCGATAAAACTATTGATTTATATCATCCACATATTTCGAGAAATTTATGTTCACTACTTCCTAATGTTAATAAAAATGTTATTGTATATAGATATTTATTAACGCCTAATTATGAGATCGATATAGATAGTTTAGAAATAATCAAAGGAGTAATTAGAGTTAATAGTAACTTGAACTATAATCAAGTTAATAAACAGATGGGTATAGATGCTAAAACGTTAGAGATGCTCGAAGGGATCTATTTGATGACTTTATTTTTAAGGTGTCAAAATAAAGTTAAGGAAAAATATCGAAAGGTAGAAAACATAATAAATAGTTCTGCCGTTTATCATCATAGTATGTTTGCAGACACTTCTATTTCTGCAAATATTGTACAAGAGTCGATGCTACTTGTTAATAGCTCTGTACCATATTATTTTAGTAGGAGGGGACTTGTTTATATTTTTCGAAATCATAAAGTAACAGATGATAGGGAAAAAGAAATTAAAATTAAAAATGCAATAGATGCAGTTCTTAATAGCAATGGTAGTATATCTTCACAAGAGTTAGATGAAATGGTAAATACTATAAGGCAGATGTATTTAACGGCTAGTTATAGTACTGTAAATCAAGGCCATCAAGGATTAGGATATGAGTTCTATTCGCATTCTACTAGTGGTGCCAGAAGATTTATAGATAGTTATAATCAATATTTGACATATCTTCAAATTTTTGGTAAAGAAAAAGGTGATGATTTAATCGTTTCTGCTGAAGAAGTAGTAGAAAGAGTTAATAAGCGAAAGATTGAGATCCGTATGTTCGAATCTGAATATGGAAGCCAACTTTCGAAAATAAGAAGGAAGTGATATGATGAATTTTCCGGATTTAAAGGAAGCAAGAAAAAGAACAAAAGAAAAAGTAAATATTTTATATGATAAATATCTAATACCATATGAAGTAAAAAATATTGGTGTAGGGAAAAAATATTCAGTACTTACATATGGATGCCAAATGAATGTACACGACAGTGAAAATATTAGCGGCATTATGGAAGAATTAGGATATTCTAGGGAAGAAAATTACGAAAATAGTGATATTGTGATCATAAATACTTGTGCTATTAGGGAGAATGCTCATAATAAAGTTATTGGTATTTTGGGAAGAATTAAACATTTAAAAGAAATAAATAATAATTTGATTGTCATATTTTGCGGTTGTATGGCACAAGAAGAGTCTATTACTAATATGATATATGAAAAATATCCATGGGTAGATATTGTAATAGGTACTCATAATATTTATGAAATTCCTCTATCTTTAAAAAAGGTGTTAGAAAGTGAAAAACAGAGTATTTCAGTGTATTCGATAGAAGGAGATATTATAGAGAATCTTCCAATAAAAAGAGACTCTAAATATAAAGCTTGGGTTAATATTCAATATGGATGTGATAAGTTTTGTTCATATTGCATAGTTCCTTATACGAGAGGAAAGCAAAGAAGTAGGATGCCAGAGGATATAATAGAAGAAGTTAAAGGCTTAAAGGAAAAAGGTTATAGAGAGGTAACTTTGCTTGGTCAAAATGTTACCGCTTATGGTAAAGATTTGGAGAAAGGCTATACTATGGCTAACCTACTTGAAAATATATCGAAAACTGGGATTGACAGAATTCGTTTTGTTACCTCGCATCCTTGGGATTTTTCTGATGATATGATAGAGGTAATTGCTAGATATGATAATATTATGCCATATATTCATCTTCCTATTCAAAGTGGCTCTGATGATATTTTAAAAAAGATGAATAGAAGATATACAGTAGAAGAATATAAAGAGTTATTTTATAAATTAAAGAAAAAAATTCCTGGTGTTAGTATTACGACAGATATAATAGTGGGTTTCCCTAATGAAACTTCGAGTGATTTTGAAAAGACTTTAGCGGTATACGATGAGCTTAAATTTGATTTGGCTTATACATTTATTTACTCTCCTAGAGAGGGTACTCCTGCTTCTTTCATTAAAGATGAGATATCTATTGAAGAAAAAGAAGAGAGACTTTACAAACTTAATCAGAAAGTAAATGAATATGCAAAGATTGCTAATCAAAAATATTTGCATAAGATAGTCCCCGTTTTAATAGAGGGTTTTTCGGATAAGAATGGTAAGGTTATGGGATATACTGATACAATGAAGTTAGTTAATATTGAGGCTGACGAATCTTATATTGGAAAGATAGTTCCCGTATTTATTACTGATGTTAAGACATGGTCGATGGAAGGAGTAGTAAAAGTTGATTGAAAGCAGTATAGAAGAATTATTTAATAGTATAAATGATTCTAGTGAGTACAAAGAATATAAAAAAATTGTCGAGATACTTGCTAAGAATAAAGATATTATGAAAATGGTAGAAGAAATTAAAGCCCTTCAAAAAGAGGCTACTAATTTAGAATATCTCGGTGACGATAGATACAAGGATATAGATAAAGAGATAGAAGAAAAGATGCAAATTTTAAATAGCAATAAAGATTATCAAGAATATTTGGAGAAATTAAAATCTTTTAATAAAGTGCTTTTAGCATCATCTTCGATGATTGAAGAATATGTCGATGAAAAAGTTGGAATGTAAGTTTTTTGGGCGATTATTTACATAGTGTCAATTATTATATATTTTGTATTGTACGATAGATTTTTTATGATAAATTTGGTACAATATAGGTAGAGGTGTTAATGATGAAATTAAGTATTGGAGTAATTTTTGGTGGAAATAGTTTAGAACATGAGCTATCTATTTTAACAGCGGTACAGGCAATGGATAATATTGATAAAGAAAGATACGAAGTTGTTCCCATATATATAGCAAAAGATTTTACGATGTATACAGGTGGAATGCTTAGATATATTGATAGTTACAAGGATTTTAATCTAATTAATAGATATGCTACAAAAATAAATTTAATAAATAAAAAAGGAAGATTTATTTTACAAACATCCGGAATAATAAAAAGAGAATATAAAGAAATACATCTTGCATTTCCAATGGTACACGGGAAGAATACGGAAGATGGTAGTATTGTCGGATATTTAGAAATTTTAGGTATTCCTTATGTTGGTAGTGATATATATTCTTCTTCGGTAGGGCAAGATAAAGTGTTTACTAAACAGATACTTGCCTCTAATGGGCTTCCTGTTACTGATTTTGTTTACTTTACTAGTAGTGATTATCAGACTGATAAGGAAGATATATTTAAGAAAATAGATGATTTATCTTACCCTCTTATCGTAAAACCTGCTAGACTAGGGAGTAGTATTGGTATTGAGCTAGTTAATAGAAAGGAAGAACTTGAGTCATCGATTGAGAAAGTTATGTTAAAAGATGAGAAAGTACTAGTGGAAGAGTATATCGAATCGCGAAGTGAATATAATATGGCGGTTCTTGCAAGTAAAGGAAAATTAATTGGATCTGTTATTGAAAGAATTGAAAAAGATGGCGTGTGTGACTACTATGATAAATATCATAAAGATAGTGATGATGACAGCTATAAAAGAATTTATCCTGCCGATATAAGCAAAGCACTTGCCGAGGAAATTGAGAAGACAAGTAAAAAAGCATATAAGGTGCTTTCTCTAGCGGGGGTTGCTCGAATTGATTATATTTATGACAATAAAAAGAAAAAACTATATATAAATGAGGTTAATACTATTCCAAATTTCTTTTGTCATCATTTATTTGATGATAAAAATATTGACTACCGCGAACTTCTTGGCATAATGATTAAGGAGTCTATAGATAAGATTCATAAACAAGATAATATGGTAAAGACGTTAGATGATCAAATGTTTAAAAAAGTGACTAGTAAAGATGTAAGGGATATGAAATAATATGTATGGATATATTAGTGGAATGGTAAAAGAAATAGAACCTAATTACATTATTATTGATAACAATGGTATCGGATATCTTGTCTTTGTTCCTAATCCTTATGGTTTTGTGATAAATAAAGAGTATACAGTATATACATATTCTAATATAAGAGAAGATGAATATTCACTATATGGTTTTAAAACAAGAGAAGAGAAAGAGTTGTTTTTAAAATTGATTTCTGTAAAAGGGTTGGGACCAAAGATGGCACTTCCTATGTTAGCTACTGGTGCGACTAACTTAATTGAGGAAGCTATCGAGACAGAAAACATTAATTATTTGAAGAAGTTTCCTAAAATTGGCGATAAAGTGGCAAGACAGATGATTTTAGATTTAAAGGGTAAACTTAATGTTATTAACACGGGAATATTTGCTAGAGAAGATCATTCTGCCGAACTTACGGAAGCTTTAGTGGGACTTGGATACAGGCAAGTAGATATTAAAAAAATTATTAATAAGATCGATATAAATTTATCATTAGAGGAACAAATTAAAATGGCATTAAAGTTACTATTAAAGTAGCTTTAATGTCATTTTTATCATTTTATAAAAAAAGAGCAAATGGCTCTCAAAATTAAAATTTTCTATATAATCCTATTGCTTTTCCCAAAATAGTTACATTTTTTAATATTATAGGAAGCATATAATCATTTTCAGGTTGTAATCTAATATAATCATTTTCCCTAAAGAATCTTTTTATCGTAACTTGATTCTCATCATCCATAGCTATAATAATTTCTCCATTTTTGGCACTGTTGGTTCTTTCTACAATAACAATGTCTTTATCGTATATTCCCGCATTGATCATACTATCTCCTTCTACTTTGATGGTAAATATTTCTTTCTTTTTAGGTAGTAAGTAAGCAGGCAAGCTAATTACCTCATTGGGAACTTCGATTGCTTCGATTGGATTACCCGCGGTTACTTTGCCAAGTAAAGGTACAGTTACAATATCATTACTTTCTTTTTCAAACTCGTTTGGGACTAATAATTCTAATAGGTGATTGCTTCCTTCTCCTCTTTTTAAATATCCTTTTTCTATTAATTTATTTACATGAACATGGGCCGTAGCAGGGGAACTCAGATTAAAATTAGCGGCTATTTCTCTTATAGATGGTGGGTACTTTTTTTGGGCAGAAAACTTTTTTATATATGTTAAAATATCTTTTTGTCTGTTAGTTAATTTTCCTTCTTTAACCATTTGTTAACTCCTTTCTTCTATAATATAACACATTAAATGTCAAAAGTCAAACAAATATTCGCTTTTTTCTTGACACGAACAAAAGTATGTGTTATCATTGGATAGTAAGGAGATGATAGATATGGAATTTGTTAAAAATAATAAGGGAGTAATAATTTTCTATTTACTTTTAATTTTAACTACTTTGGTTATAGTTCAAAGTAATAAAAGAAGTTTAGAAGTAGAAAACAAGTATGTCTATCTCTCCAGATAGATTTTTCTATATAATAGAAATTTAACAAAATAATTTTTTTAGTTAAAATGTATTGATAAACATTTGCTTATATGTTATAGTTTGATTGTAGGCGAGGAGATACTTATATTGACTTATAAATTTAGATTATATCCAAATAAAAACAAATAGTCGTTTAGATATGTAAGACCGGTATATAATTGTTATCTTACTAAACAATAAAAAGAGGGAGTAAAAAAGCATCTACTAATTACAAAGATTTAAAATACTTTCAAGAAGATAATAACTATTTCTCTAAAAGGAGTAATTATCCTGTATTTAAATAAAAGATTTAAGTATAAGGATTTATGAATGCACAAGATGTGGATTAGAGTTTGATTGGGATATATAGGAGGAGGGTAAAATCTATTTTATCTTTGGTTTACCTTTTCAAAATTATAAAAATATATTATAATAATTGTGAAGGAAGGTTATTATGAGTAATAGAACATCTAAAATTTTAGTGATTGTTTCGGCAGTGGTTCTTCTGCTATCAGGAGCGGGATTATATGTCTTGTTTGACATACAAGGATATGGTAAAACAGAAAGAAAGCAAGTAGTTTCTTATAATATAAAAGATTATATTGAAACTAGAGCATTAGCTTTTAATGATTATAATAATGTTTATAATAGTATCAATGTGTCGAGAGTAGATATAAAGAATATAAGTAATGATAGTATTAGTGATTTTATTTCTAGAGAAGATGAATTAATCGGGTATATAGATGCTTATTACGATGAGATTGTTGCTAGAGATGGTTATGTTCCTATTAATACCGCAAATAGTAATATTAAAGTTCAAATAAATGGAACAATATTGTCTGTATTTTATGAACTTGATTTCTTTTTAGATGATAGTATCTTTGAAAATAATATAAAGAAGTATGTAGCCACTATAAATATAGACTTAGCTACTGAAAAAGTATTAAGTAATGATTTTTTACTGGAAAAATATGATTATACTAAGAGATATCTTTCTGAAAAACTTTTTGAAGAAGATGTACTTATTGCTACTAATCAAGTGGTAATGCAGAAGGATACAAATATAACTTTGACTAAAAGTGACATTGAAAAACAAAAAGAAGAGTATGTGGAAAGAATAGTTAATGAATTTGATAATATAATAAAAATGTATATTGAAAATAATTCTCTTGTTATGGTCTACGATAAAAAAGAATTAAATAACATATTCTTTGATAATAATTATGTGACCGAACTTAAAATTAGATATTTCAGAAATAAAGAGTAAAATTAATTAAAATATAAAATTTGATTAAAATTACAAATTTAGTAATTTGATCTAATTT
>CALVHX010000004.1 GCA_944329195.1 uncultured Bacilli bacterium
TCTGATTTATGTGAAGTAGATGAAGAAGGTCATGAGTTTTGTTCAACTTATCGTATTAATATAAGGGGAACTACTTTAGAAGAATCAAATGTAATGTCTGCCATTGTAACAGCAATTTGTGTTTATATGTCCTTTATCTTTTCAGCAATAGTTGGAACAATACTTGCAATACAAACATTAAGTGATTCTACAAAATATAATTATCGTTACACAGTATTAAAACGACTTGGAGTAAAAGGTGAAAAACTTTATAAAACTATTAGAAAACAGTTATATGTTTTATTTGGTGTACCAGCAATTTATCCAATTATAATTAGTTTTGTTATAGTGTACTTATTAAATAGAGTATATAAAGCAATATTACCAAGTCCAACATTTTATTTAAGTTGTTTTGGTATAAGTATCTTGATATTTATAATGATATATGTAATTTACTTTATTGCAACTTATTTTGGATTTAAAAGAAACATTGATAAGAGTTAGAGGGGAATGTAATCTAACTCTTTTTATAGTATAATATTAATAGAAATGTGGTGATGTTATGAATATTGTAATTGTTGAAGATGATCCAATTATCAGAGAAAAACTATCTATACTTTTGCAAGATGCTGGTTATAAAACTACATTGATAGAAAATTTTGAAAATGTCGTAGATAATTTGTTAGAAATAGATGCTAATTTGATTTTACTAGATATTAATTTACCTTATATGGATGGTTATGATATATGTAAAAAGATTAAAGAAAAATCAAACATACCAATTATCTTTGTTACAAGTCGTGATACAACAGAAGATGAAATTAAAAGCATTAGGGTAGGTGGCGTTGATTTTATAACAAAGCCATATAATAAAATTGTTTTACTTGAAAAAATCAAAAGAGCATTAAAATTAAATAATCCTATTAATTTTAGAGAACTAACTAAAAACGGTTATGCTTTGGACTTGCATTTATCCATCTTGAAATATCAAGATAAGGAAATAGAATTAACACGTAACGAGTTTCGTATTCTTTATTATTTCTTCACTAATTCAGGAAGACTTATTACTAAAGATGAATTATTAGAAAAACTTTGGAATGATAAGTATTATTTAGATGATAATATTTTATCAGTAAATATTAATCGTTTAAGAAATAAAGCAAAAGAGATAGGAATTACTGACTTTTTAACAAATATAAGAGGAAAGGGATATAAACTATGAAATTGTCGAGTTATTTAGAGGATAAAATATTTTATATTCTATTTCAAATATCAACCATCATTGTATTATCAGTTTTATTAGGTTTTGCTGAAATACCATTATTTTATATTGCTTTAATTGATATTATTTTATTAGTTCTACTAATTAGTTATTTATTTTGTGATTATCATTTTCAAAAGAAAAAATATTTGCAAATTACTGATTTAGTTGATGCTTTAGATGAAAAGTATTTTATATCAGAGATAATTCCTAAAAGTAGTAATGTAGAAAATAAGGCATATATCTATGCTTTAAAACAAGCAACAAAATCAATGAATGATAAGATAAGTAAATTGGAACAAGAAAATTTAGATTATCGAGAATATATAGAAAGTTTTGCTCATGAAATTAAAACACCAATTTCGGCATTATCATTATCATTTGATAATAGTAAAGATAAAATATCAAAAAAAGAATTAAATAAAATTGATATGTATGTAGATCAGATTTTATATTATGCACGAAGTGAGAATCCAGAAAAAGATTATTTTATAAAAGAACTAAACTTATCTGATGTTATTCATAAAGTTTTATTAAAATATAGGGTATATATACTGGATGAAAAAATATCAGTACAAGTGAATCATTTAGAAAAGAAAATATATAGTGATGAGAAATGGTTAATATTTATTGTTTCACAAGTCATTCAAAATTCAATTAAATATATGAATAAAAAAGAAAAGAAGATTGAGATAGAAGCAATTGAAAATAAAGATAATGTAATACTATCTATAAAAGATAATGGTTGCGGAATTAAAGACAGTGATTTAGTTAGAGTATTTGAAAAGGGATTTACTGGTAGTGATAGAACTAAATCAAAATCTACTGGTATTGGCTTATATCTTTCTAAAAAGATTTGTAATAAGTTAGGTCTTGAAATCAATATATATTCAAAGTATAAAGAATGGACTAAGCTTGAGATTATTTATCCTAAAAGTAATTTTAATAAAATGGATTAAGGCTACTTATTTAGTAGTTTTTTTCTTTTCTAAATTATATAGCATTGACAAACTGTTATATAGTGTTATAATGTAAATATAACAGATGAAACAGTGAGGTGAAAAATGAATATTATTATAACTAATAGTAGTGAACTTCCTATCTTTGAACAGATAGAAAATGCTATAAAAGAAGCAATTTTTTCTAACGAACTTAAAGAAGGAGAAATGCTTCCATCAGTTAGAAGTTTAGCCAATGATTTGAAAATAAGTTTTTTGACTGTTAAGCGTGCCTACGATGAATTAGAAGCATCAGGTTTTATTAAAACAGTACAGGGAAAAGGTAGTTATGTATCACCTAAAAACTTAGATTTAATAAAAGAAGAAAAATTAAAAGAAATTCAGAATTACATAGAAAAGATTTATGAAGTATCTAAACTTTCTAATATTTCTAAAGATGAAGTAAAAGAATTATTTAAAATGATTTTTGAGGAGGAATTATAGATGAATAATATTGAAATTAAAAATGTTTCAAAAAAGTATGATGGATTTTTATTAGATAAAATAAGTTTTGATGTTCCATCAGGGGCTATTGTTGGATTAATTGGTGAGAATGGTGCTGGCAAAACGACAACGATTAAATCAATATTAAATATCATAAAGTCAGATGGTACTGTAAAAATATTTAATAAAGATGTTAAACAAAACGAAAAAGAGATAAAACAAGATCTTGGTGTAGTATTAGATGATAGTTTTTTATCAACTTATCTAACTCCCAAATATATAAATTCAGTTATGAAAGATTTTTATAAGAACTGGGATGAGGAAAAATATAATGATTTGTTAAAACAATTTGGCTTACCAGATAACAAATTAATTAAAGACTTTTCAAGTGGTATGAAGATGAAATTAAAAATTGCGACCGCTATTTCTCATAATCCAAAATTATTAATACTAGATGAGCCTACAAGTGGACTAGATCCTGTTGTTAGAAATGAAATACTTGATATATTTAGAAAGTATATCGAAGAAGACGAAACAAGATCAATTTTATTATCTTCGCATATTACTACTGATTTAGAGCATATTTCTGATTATATAATTTTTATTGATAAAGGTAAAATTGTTTTAAATGTACCAACTGATGAATTATTAGAAAACTATGGAATTATTAAATGTAGTAAAGAAGAGTTTTCAAAGATTTCTGAAGATGATTATATTAGTTATAAAAGAAGTAAATATCAATATGAGGTACTTACATCTGATAAAAGTAAAATAAAAAAGAAATATAATATTAGAGCAATAGATAAACCAACTATAGAAGAAATAATGTTATTTTATATAAAAGGAGAAAGATAGTTATGATAAAAGGATTATTAAAAAAAGATTTATACAATTTAGCAAGTTATAAAACTACATTAATTGTTATTGTATTATTTTGTGGTATTGCAATTATTGGTACTGATGCTCTGTACTGGGGTTCAACTGTAATTGGAATTATTGTAGGTATGATTTCTTTATCGACATTTAGTTATGATGAAATATCAAAATCTAATAAATATATTCTCACTTTACCAGTTACTAGAAAAGAAATTGTTTTAGAAAAATATATTTTGGCTATTGGAGCAACTATCTTGGGTGGACTACTTGGTTTTATAGTAACTTTATTAGTTGGTAATGTTATGAATTATTTAAGGCCAGATGATTTTATCGATGTAAATATTGAAACTTTACTCTCAACTTCTATTGGTGGAATGTTTGGTATCTCATTAATTCAGTCTATTCAAATTCCTAGTATATTTAAATGGGGTGCTGAAAAAGGTAGAATACAAATGTTTATAGTATTATTTGTTTTAGTTATAATTGGAGCAATTGCAGGATTTCTTTTAAAGCAAGCAGGACTAAGTGTAGATATAGAAAAATTAGAAAGTATATTAAATAATTTTGGTTTGGTTGCACTTATTTTGTTATCATGTTTAATGTATTTTATAAGTTATAAAATTTCTTATAAAATATATAAAAACAAAGAAGAATAATAAAGACTCGGTTATTTAATTTCCGAGTTTTTTACTACAGAGCTAATCACTGATACTTTATAATGTTTAACAAACTTGGGTTAAAGCATAAGTGAGAATGAATATTTTACTAGGTTCATATTTTGAACAATTAGACTTATCTACATTAATAATATTAGCGGCTTTTTCTTGAATACTATTATTTTTAATTCTTATTTCTTTTAGAGGACTACCGAAAACAACTTTATCAATTTTATTTTTAGACTACAATTTGTGTGTTTTTCTTCATGTGTATTTTTTGTGTTGACATAACATTAGTTATAAAATATAATAGTCATTAAAAAAATACAAGGAGGTTATATGAAATTAAAGCAACTACCAAATAATGAAAAGCCGAGGGAAAGGTTTGTTAATTATGGGAGAGAAAATATTTCTAATTCTGAGCTTATTGAAATTGTATTAAAAACTGGAACAAAGAAAAATTCGATAAAAGAAATATCTCATAATATACTTTCTTCCGTCAATAATATTAATGAATTAGCATTTAAAGAAATTAATACACTTATGAACATTGAAGGTATGACAAAAATAAAAGCGATTGAGATTTGTGCTGCGATTGAATTGGGAAGAAGAGTGTATCAGGTGATTAGTGAAGAGGATTTATTTACTTGTAAAGATCCGTTAACAATTATTAATTATTTTAACTATTTATTTAAAAATAAAAAACAAGAGCTTTTTTATGTGATTTATTTGGATAATCAAAAAAAATTTATTGATAAAAAGCTGTTATTTATGGGTACAGTTAATTTTTCACTAGTTCATCCTCGCGAAATATTTAAAGAGGCCTATTTGTTGTCGGCCAGTTATTTTATCTGTATTCATAACCATCCTTCTGGTAATGCTAGTCCTAGTAAAAATGATTTTGATATCACCAGAAAATTAAAACAGATAGGTGAAATACACTTGATACCACTACTTGATCATATTATTGTTGGGAAAGATAATTATTATAGTTTTTATGAAGATGATAATTTAAATTAAATAATAAAATAATCTTTTATTTTTAGGGGAAATATTATATAATAAAGAAGATAGGATGTGATATGATGCTCGGTAAGAAAAAAAAGAATATTCCTAAAAAATATGTAGCTATAATTATAATTATTTTGGTAATAGTTATATTGGTTATTTTTTCTTTTACATTGAGAGATGATAAAAAACTTAATCCTGTCGAATCTTTTATTAGGGATATAACAATATATGCAGAGAAAATAATAACTTATCCTTTTAATTATTTATCTAATAAGATAGATGACTATAATGATCTTAAATCTGTTTCTAAGGATAATGATATTTTGGAGACCTCTATAGATAGAATTGATTCGATAGAGGCTGAAAATATTGAGCTTAGAAGGCAATTGGAAAAGATGAAAGAAGAATTAAATATTGATTATACTTTATCTGATTATGAGTATTTAAATGCAACTGTTGTTAGTAGGAATGTGGGTTATTGGTATAATACAATAACTATCGACAAGGGTAGTTATAATGGAGTTGAAAAGGATATGGTAGTTATCAATGCAAAAGGGCTTATAGGTAGAGTTATAAGGGTGACAACTTTTTCCTCTGATGTGAGGCTTATTACTACTAGTGATACTAATAATAAGATTTCTGTTCATTTGACAAATGGTGATTATGATTTGTATGGTCTTATCAATAATTATGACTATGATGATAATTATTTAGAGGTAGAAGGTATTAGTAATACGAAAGATGTTAATGTTGGAGACTTTGTCTATACTTCTGGATTAGGTGGGGTTTTTCCTTCGGGAATACTTATTGGTAGTGTGACTGAAATTTCGACTGATTCATATGATTTGGCTAAAATTATTAAGGTTACTCCTTCGGCAGATTTTACAGATATTAATTATGTTAGTATTTTGAAGAGAAAGAGTAGTGAAGAATAATGATTGTTTCTATTATTTATTTACTTTTTTCTTTTATACTAGAAGGATTTATGTCTAATATTTTTTCTAGTACTCTATCAAATATTAGTATTTTTTCGACTATTTATACAGTAGTGGCAATAGTAGTTATCTATCCGTATTTTGTTAATGAAAAAAAGTTTTTTCTCTTGATAGGAATTTTTGGATTTTTATTTGATGTAGTTTATACTTCGACTTTTCCTCTCAATCTTATAATCTTTCTTTTGATAGGGTTAGTAGTTAAATTACTGAATAGCTTATTTCAAGATAATATTCTCATGTGCAGTTTGATTAGTTTACTTTGTATAATTACTTATCATGTAGTTACTTTTATTGTTTTAATAATTGTAAAATATGCAGATTATAATGTGATGCTTCTTTTTAACATTATTATTCATAGCTTACTTACGACTTTAATATATACGATAATTAGCTATTTTATTTTTAAATTTATATTTAGTAAGTTTAATCTTAAACAAGTTAAATAAAAAAATTTCTTTATAAAAAGAAATTTGGTCTATTTTCAGTGTTTTTTGTTGTTATACTACTATTAGATATTTCTTCTTTTTTGATGTCTTGATTGTTTTCAGAAGCTATTATAGTTTCTTTTTTTGTTGTCTGCTTGTTATCGGTTTCATCTTTGAATACCGACGCTATTTTTAGCATTGATCGCATATTATTCATCATTGGTCCGACTTCTTTTACAATGGGTATAGCTTGATTAACTACTCCTAATGCTTTTGAAGCATTTCCTAACATTCCTCCCCAGTTGATACTTTTAATACCAGATAATATTCCTCCTCTGGAAATTCCTCTTGTCGCTGCTGATAATCCGCCTCTTCCTACCGTTTGACCATATGGTATTGTGCCCATCATAACTGGGCCTCTTATCATGTTTGGCGGCATGATAAATGGACCTCCTACATTGTTTCCATACATTATTATACCCCTTCCTAAAATAATATATGAAAAAGATAAAAAAATGTTAAAAATCTTGGTAATGTATGTTATAATAATTATGTGTAGAATAGGTGATAAAATGGGGAATGTACAAAATAATAATGTAGCTAATAGTAATGTCAATAATTCTTTTAAATCGGCGAAAATGGCTTCCGCTGATAGTATAATTGCAAAGAAAAAACTTAGGTATAAATATACGGTTTTTGACAAAAATGGGAAGCAAGTCAAGGGGTATTTTGATGCTTTTAGAAGAATGGATGTAGAATCTTTTTTAACTACGCAAGGTTATAAAATAGCGGAAATTAAAGAAGTTAAAATAAGTAAGTTATCGACATTTTTAACTTTTCAGAATGAGATGCGATATAAAGATTTAACATTTTTTTTAACACAGCTTTCTACTTATATTAAATCGGGTATTCCTCTTACCGATTCGATAATTATATTGGGAAATCAAACTAAAAATAAGAAAAATAAGGAATTATTTAAAAGAGTTGTATATGAATTAAATACTGGTGTTCCTTTTAGTGAAGCCTTTGCTAGGCAAGGAAATGTTTTTCCGAGACTATTAATTAATATGTTAAAAGCGTCAGAGCTTACTGGCAATTTAACTGAATCGTTAGATGATATGGCTAGTTACTATAAAACTGCCGATTCTAATAGAAAACAAATAATATCTGCGCTTACTTATCCTAGTGTTGTACTTGTTATTTCGGTTGTAGTACTTGCTTTTTTACTTATGTTTGTCGTCCCACAATTCGAAGGTATTTATTCACAACTTGGTTCTGATTTGCCTAGTATAACAAAAGCTTTGATTTCTGCTAGTAACTTTTTACAGAATAATATTATTAAAGTTATCTTAGCTCTTGTTGCTATTATAATTATTTTAATTGCCATGTATAAAAATATTAAAAAATTTAGATATGCAGTGCAATTTCTTATTATGCATATACCGGTAGTTAAGGATATTATTATTTACAAAGAGGTTATTATGTTTACTAAAACTTTTTCTTCTTTGGTTAAACATGATGTTTTTATAACTGATAGTATTGAAATGCTTGGTAAAATTACTGGAAATGAAATATACAAAAATATAATTAAAGAAGCTGTGACTAATTTGAGTATGGGAGAAGGATTATCTAAAGCTTTTGAAAATAAATGGGCCTTTCCTAGAATTGCTTACGAAATGTTAGTAACTGGTGAAAAGACTGGTAGATTAGGGCCAATGATGGAAAATGTGGCTAATTATTACGAAGAGGAACAAAAAAATTTAGTGCAAAGATTAAAAAGTTTAGTAGAACCTGTTATGATTGTGATGCTAGCTTTGATAGTTGGTATAATTCTTTTATCTATTTTGATTCCTATGTTCAGTATGTATGGTGAAGTATTATAGGTGATGAGATGGAAATATACATATATATATTGTTGTTTGTCTTTGGTACTGTGATGGGAAGTTTTCTTAATGTTGTTGCCGTTAGACTATCTAATAATGAATCTATTTTATGGCCTAGTAGTCATTGTCATAATTGTGAGCATAAACTTAAGTGGTATGAACTTATACCTGTCGTGTCCTACTTGCTACAGAAGGGGAGGAGTAGGTGTTGTAAGACAATTATTCCTATAAGTTATTTAATAATTGAATTAGTTACGGGAATACTATATATGGTGTCATATCATTCTTTTGGATTTAGTTATGAATTTATCATTAGTTTGATATTTATATCTAGTTTGATAGTTATTATAGTAAGTGACATTGAATACATGATAATTTTAGATGAAGTGATTGCTGTTTCTAGTATAATAATAATTATATTGGATTGGATATTTTTTGGGCTTGATTATACTGCTGGTAAGATTATTGGTGGAATACTTGCATTTGTTTCTATGTATGTGATAAAATTAATAGGGGATAGACTATTTAAAAAAGAATCAATGGGGGGAGGAGACATTAAATTAATGTTCTTGTTTGGCTTAGTGATAGGTTTTCCACTATCTTTATGTAATATATTTTTGGCTACATTTATTGCTTTCCCCGTCGCGGTATATGTCCTTTTAAAAAGAAAAGATAGTCTTATTCCGTTTGGACCTTTTTTGGCAATGTCCGCTATTTTGATTCATATATCTAAAGTAAATATAATGGATATTATTGATAGATTAATAAAATGAATATAGGAGGTTTTCTATGAAACAAAAAGTATCGATTAAAACGCTTTATTTGATTGGAATAATTGGTGCTGGTTTAATCTTATTGGCAATTGGTTCGACTTATGCAATGTTTACAGCTAGCATTGTCATAGATAATCCAATTTCTTTATCTTCTTCTCTTTCTTCTACTAGTGAAGTAATTGAAACAGTTGATGTTCTTGTGGAAAGTGGCGAAGTTAAGACAGTAAGACTGTATGTTTCTAATACTACTAATACTGATTTAAAATATGGAAGTTGGTATGTTTCTGATAATGATGATATAATTGTCGGGGTATCTTCCGATTCAAATGATCCGCCTGTTGGTACTATTTTAAGAGAGGGAAGTGTTTCTACTAGTGGTAGTGATACAAAAATTGTAACTGTTGTTGTTAAAAATACTAGTTCTTTTTCTGCCAATGTAAGTTTGGGTGTGTCTGCAAGTGAGGATTCTATTGTTATTTCTGATGAATGGACTCCTATTATAGATGTCATTAATAGTAGTGATGGCAGTTATACAGTTTCTATTAAGGTAAAATTTGGTGATTTGGTTTCAGATGTCTATACGCAGACGGTTTTGTCTGGTGCTTCTGTGTCACCTGTTGCTATTTCGGGAAATTCTAGTTATCCATTATATTTGGGAACTACTTGTACAAATTCACAAAATGCTAATGTCAATGTTTCCTCTTCTGGATCTGTTGAACAGGTGAGTATTGGTTTGAATTCTGTAAGCTCTGATACTGTTTGTATAGTTAGCTTTTATACTGGCTCTTATGTGGTTAGACTTGATGTTAATTATAGTGGTGGGGAATTTATTGAAAATTATTTAACTCAAGCAGTGGCAAATGGGAATAATTTTAATGCTTCTGTTACTAATAAATATCCCGGAACATATCATTATTGTAATACTAAATGTACTAATGGTCAGAATGCAGTTGTGACTAATCTTGATCCTGATGCTAATCCTATTAATTACAGTTTTCCTGTTACTGATCATACTGTTTGTACTGTTAATTTTAGTACTGATTATTGCTTCCAATAATTTTGAATTTAAACTACTAGTTACTAGTGGTTTTTTTGTAAACAAAAAGTCAATTCCTTGAAAACAAAGGATAAATATTATATAATTATATTGGTGATTAGTGTGAAAGAGATTGTAAAAAAGATATTTGATTACTCTTTAGAAGATATAATGGGAAGAAGTTTTGGAAGATATTCTAAATATATTATTCAAGATAGAGCTATTCCTGATGTTAGGGATGGTTTAAAACCGGTTCAAAGAAGAATATTATATTCAATGTATAAAGAAAAAAATACGTATGATAAACCTACCAAAAAGAGCGCGAATGCAGTTGGAATGGTAATGGGTAATTATCATCCTCATGGAGATAGTTCTATTTATGAGGCCATTGTAAGAATGAGTCAGCCTTGGAAAAATGCCGCTCCTTTAATTGACATGCAGGGTAATAATGGTTCGATCGATGGTGATCCTCCTGCTGCTAGTCGTTATACTGAGGCTAGATTATCTAAAATAGCAGGAGAACTTCTTAGAGATATTGATAAAAGTGGTATTGTTCCAATGACTCCTAATTATGATGATAGACTTTTAGAACCTACTGTTCTTCCTAGTAGATTTCCCAATTTATTAGTTAACGGTGCAACTGGAATATCAGCGGGATATGCAACGAATATACCTCCTCATAATTTGGGTGAAGTTATTGATGCTACGGTTTTTAGAATTGATAATCCTAATTGTAGATTCGAAACTATTATGAACTATGTTAAAGGACCTGATTTTCCTACTGGTGGTATTGCTCTTGGCCTAGACGGAATAAAGAATGCTTATGAAACTGGAAGGGGTAAAATATATGTAAGAGCTAAAGTATTAATCGAGAAAAGTAAAATTATAATAAAAGAAATTCCCTATGAGGTTAATAAAGCTACTTTAGTAAAAAAAATAGATGAAATAAGGATTGATAAAAAAATAGATGGGATAACTGATGTTAGAGATGAGTCTGATAAGGAAGGGCTTCAGATTGCTATTGATTTGAAGAAAGATGCTAATCCCAATAATATTTTAAATTATTTATATAAGAATACTGATTTACAAATATCATATAATTTTAATATGATAGCTATCGTCAACAGAAGACCGATGCAACTTGGTATTCTTGGTATTTTGGATGCTTATATTGCTCATCAAAGAGAAATTGTCTATAAGGGTACTGAATTTGATTTAAAGGCTGCTAAAACAAGCTATCATATAATAGAGGGTCTTATTAAGGCTATATCTATTTTAGATGAGGTTATTGCTACGATTAGAAGTTCTAAAAACAAAGCTGATTCTATTTTGAATTTAGTAGAGGCATTTGGTTTTACCGACAAGCAAGCAGAAGCTATAGTTAATTTGCAGCTGTATAGACTTACAAATACAGATGTTGTTGCTTTACAAGAAGAGCAGACTAAATTAAAAGAAAGAATTGGATTATATGAAGAAATTTTAATTAATCCAGAAAAACTTAACTCTGTGATAAAAGATGATCTTAGAAAGATAAAAAAAGAATATGCTGTACCTCGTAAAACAGAAATAAGAGAAGAAATAGAGGAAGTTAAAATTGATACGACGACAGTAATACCTAAAGAAGAAGTGGTTGTAGTAATTACTAGTGAAGGCTATATTAAAAGAGTCACTTCAAGAAGTTATTTATCTTCTAATGGAGAAGACACATTACTCAAAGAGAACGATTATGTACTTGGACTTTATAGTATTACAACTGTCGATGTATTGCTATTATTTACTAATCTTGGTAATTATTTATATCTTCCTGTCTATGATATTCCTGAGGCTAAATGGAAGGATTTAGGTAAACATATTAGTAATATAATTAGTCTTAGTCCTGAGGAGAAACTTGTTTGTGCTATTCCAGTATATGATTTTAGTGTAGATAGATATGTTACTAGTTTTTCAAAAAATGGTATGATTAAAAGAACAAAACTTGAAGAATTTAAAGTGCAAAGATACAGCAAGGCAATAAAAATGATGAATTTAAAAGAAGATGATGAGGTTATTTCTGTTACTGATAGTGGATATTCTAATGTATTTATTGCTACTGGTAACGGTTATGGACTGTGGTATGATATCGATGAAGTACCTGTTGTTGGAGTTAAGGCTTCTGGGGTTAAAGCAATTAACTTAAAGGACGATAAGGTAGTCTCTGGCTTTTTATTTGATGAAAAAGAAGAGTTTGTTACTATTTTAACTGATAAAGGGACCGCTAAAAGGCTTAGACTTACTGAGTTAGAAAAGACAACTAGAGCTAAAAGGGGAATTCTTTTGATGAAAGTTATTAAGAGCAATCCTAGTAAAGTTATCAAAGTTTATATTGTCAGTCCGAAGAAATTAATTGGTATATTGTCAGAAAATTATAGTAAAATTGTAAGAGTAAGTGAAGTATCAATTATGGATAGATATAGTAATGGGTCATATATTATTAAAGATAAAATTGTTAATTCTTATTTAGTTGCTAGTCTGATAGGTAAAGAGAGTGTCGATTATGAGAAAAAGGAGACAATAAAATTTGTAAAAAGAGATGTTTCTTTGAAAGAAATTGATGATAGGTTACAAAATATTGATGACATGATAGATGAAATGGACAAGAAATAGTATTTTTGTAGAAAAGAGGATGTAATTTATGATATATGTCAATGATATTATTGATAAGTGTGGTGGAAAGCTTATTTGTGGAGATGCTAATATTATTTGTGAGAGTTTTTCTAAAGATACGCGAACTATTAATAGTGGAGATGTCTATATTGGAATAAAAGGTAAAAATTTTGATGGTAATGTGTTTTATGATAAGGCTTTCGATAATGGAGCTAAAGTTTGTATATTAGACAATATAGATGAGAATGAAATTGATAGCAAATATAAAGATAAAACAATTATTAAAGTTGATAATACAATTTCTTGTCTACAAAAGTTAGCTATGTATAAAAGAAGTTTATATAACATCCCAGTAATAGCGGTAACTGGCAGTGTTGGTAAAACCTCTACTAAGGATATGATTGCTTCTGTCTTAGAAAAAAAATATAAGGTGCTTAAAACAGAAGGTAATAATAATAATCATATAGGACTTCCTCTTACTATTTTGAGATTAAAAGATGAAGAGGTAATGGTATTGGAAATGGGCATGAATAATAAAGGCGAGATAGCACTTCTTTCTAGTATCGCAAGACCAACGATAGGAGTTATTACTAATATTGGTACTTCTCATATTGGCAATTTGGGTTCGAGAGAAAATATTTTGGCTGCTAAATTGGAACTTGTTGAATATTTAAAGGGACCTTTGGTTATTAATAATGATAACGATATGCTTCATGACCATATTTTGGATATTAAATCTTCTTGTGATGTCGTAACATTTGGTATTGATAATGAAAGTGATTATATGGCTAGCAATATCGATAGTAGTTCAGAGCATTTTTTGATAAATGGGAATGCGATTACTTGTTCAATCGGAAATAGAGCTTTTATTTATAATTCACTTGCTTGTTATGCTGTTGGGGCGCTATTAAATGAGAGTTATTCTGATATTAAAAAAGGGATAAAAGATTTTAAATTAACTGAAAATAGATTAGAGTATAAAAAAACGAATGAAGGGGTACTACTGATTGATGATACTTATAATGCTTCATTGGATTCAATAAAGTCATCGTTGGAGATATTGAGAAAAGAAAATGGAAAGCGAAAAATTGCGGTTATTGGTGATATTTTGGAGCTAGGTAAATACAGCAGAGATATTCATATTGAAGTCGGTAAGGTACTATATAATAGCAACCTTGATATAATTATAACGATCGGTGAAGAAACAAGGTATGTAGATGAGTATTTAAAGAGTAAAGGTTTTGAAAAAATATATCACTTTTCTAAAGAAAATGATTGTCATATTTTTATAAAAATGCTAATAAAAGAAGGGGATGTTGTCTTACTTAAGGGGTCTCATGGTATTAATTTAAAAAATATAGTAACAGATTTATTAAATTAGTATTAACTATTTATTGACAAATGCTTTATTCTGATGTATAGTAACTATTGTACTATTTTGAGTAGTACAATTTAAGGAAAAGTGATACTGATGAATTTATTAATTTGTTTATTTGGACCTAGCATATTAGCGGTTAAATTATTTGATTCATTAAAGAGTGGCCTTTCTAATAGGAATATGTTACTTTATTATGGTATTTTTGTTTTTGTTTTAAATATTATTGCATCATTATTGTCATATTTGTTATTTGGTATAGATGGTAATATTAATGATGAGATATTAAATAGTAATGTATTTGCTTTAAAATATTGTTTTTTGTCTAGTATTCTAATTTTGATAATAGTTCCTTTATTTGATATTATTGGTAAGAATGTTAGTATTTGTTTTGAGGTAGTGACAAATGAAAAAGGTAAGTAGTGTACTAAAATATATTCCTATTTTATTGGCATCTGTTTTATTTATGCTTTCTTTATATATTACTGAAAAAGTATATAACGCTTCTTTCGATCAGTTATTGTTTAGTCTATTAAAGACAGAGGGAACTAGCTTTAATGCTCTTTCTGATGGCTTTTTTTATGTTTTAGTGGGTACTTTATTAATTTTTCCTTTTCTGGTTTTACCTATTATTCGGTTTAAGAAGAAAGTGATAGTCGATATTAAGATTGGTAAGAAAAGGTGTAGAAAGCAGTTGTTTCCAATAAGAAATGTTAAGGTCTATAATACTAGCATGATTATACTTTCATTATTTGTTTTGTTTTATAGTTCGGGGTTCTTTGATTATATTTACTACAATTTTAATAAGTCTTCGTTGTTTGAAGATTATTATGTCGATACTAAGGATGTCGATGTTGTCTTTCCGGAAAAAAAACAAAATTTAATTTACATATTTTTAGAGTCTATGGAATCTTCTAATTTTAGTAAAGAAAATGGCGGAGTATTTAAATCTTCTATTATTCCTAATCTTGAAAAATTGGCTATAGAGAATATCAATTTTTCTAATACGAGTCTATTGGGGGGAGCTTTGGAATCGTATGGTAATAGTTGGACAATGGCCGCAATGGTGGCACAGACAGCGGGAATACCTTTAAAAGTTGTGCCAAAAGATGTACTTAAAAATAGTACGAATCTTGAAAAAGTTACTAATATTGGCGATGTTCTTAAAGAAAATGGTTATGATAATTATTTGATGCTTGGTTCTGATGTGAATTTTGGTGGAAGAAAGCAGTATTTTGAATTTCATAATTATGAAATAAGTGATTATTATACCGCTATTGAAGAGGGAATAATAGATAATGATTATTTTGAATGGTGGGGATTTGAGGATGCTAAATTGTTTTCTTATGCTAAAGAGAAATTAGAAGAAATATCCAAAAGTGATAGACCTTTTAATTTAACTTTACTTACTGCCGATACACATTTTACAGATGGTTATTTAGATAAATCTTGTGAAAAAAGATTTGATATTTCATATGCTAACGCATTCTATTGTTCTGATAGTATGATTTATGAATTTATTGAGTGGGTTAAAAATCAAGATTTTTATGAGAATACTACTATTATATTAAGTGGTGACCATTTAACTATGCAGGATAATATTTACGATGGCGCTGATACTAATTTTGTTAGAACAGTTTATAATGTATTTATTAATCCGAAAGCTGATTTTGTTGAAAATAAAAATAGGATTTTTACAACATTTGATATGTATCCTTCAACACTAGCGGCACTTGGAGTCAAAATCGAAGGAGATAGGTTAGGACTTGGAACAAATCTTTTTTCCTCGAAAAAAACAATTCCGGAAGAAATTGGGCTTAATATTTTTAATGATGAACTGAAGAAAAGATCGACTTATTATAGTGAGAAAGTTCGATAAACTTATTTTGATTAAAACAGTATGCAAATGATGATTACTGTTTTTAATTTGTCTAAAAAAAGATAGACCTTATTTTGTCTATCTTTATTAATCTTATATTATAGTAATTGTTCTTTTAACTGTCTTTTTTTCTCTGTTATAAGTAACGGTGTATGTTATTTCATACTTGCCTTCATTTAAAGAATTTACTTTATTTACTAGTTCATCACTTGAAGTGAAAGTTGAATTATCTATTTGATATGTTATTGTTGCTCTACTGGTTACATCTCTTCCATTATACGTAACAGTTATTCCTGATTCGTCATATGATCCTTTAGTGACAGAAAAGGTCTCTTCACCATTTAATTCGACATTTAATTCATCTTCGGTAGAAGTATTATTTCCGCTACTACTAATAGTTATTGAAGTTTCATCACTGGCGTTATTTTTGAAATTTTTATATTCTGCTTTTACTACTATTTCGATATCACCATTAGTGGTCGGATTATATGTGTATTCGGTATCTTCAGTAAAGGCAATCCTTTCTAGCACACCAGAGTCATTCTTAATATATATTCCAAAACCGATTCCTCCTAGGGTATTGTTATTGTAATCGATTCTATTTTTTAAATATTTTGCTGATTCATTTCCGTATACAGAATTGCTGAAGTATTTGCTTAAATAAGATTCATCTAGGATATCTGGTACTTTCCAAGTCCATGTTAATTTATATCCGTCGGAAGTTTTATTGCTCTGTAAATTTGTTACGGAATCTAATTTTGCGTATCTTTGAGATACTTCTGTTGGTTGTGTACCCTTTTTGAAGTATTCTGTTATTTTCATGTTGTCAGGGGTATATTCGCTAGGTAATTCTGCAGGCCATGTTTCTTTTTCTACTGTAACCGCTACTACAGATGATGGCATTTCCCATTTTGTTGTTGATTTTGGTATATATTTCATGACTGATTGCATTACTGCATCTTTAGGAGCACTGGCGCCACTTAAATAGTGTTCACTTGTTACTTCTTCATATCCGTACCAAAGGGCTATCGAGTATTCAGGAGTATATGCGACAGTCCACAAATCATTGACTGCTCCACCCGGAAGTCCATACTTTTGAATTATTGAGTCTGGCAAATTGGATGTTCCTGTTTTAGCAGCGACAGTTGAACCATAAACTCTAGCACCACCATTGAATCCTGCTTCTACTGCATACTGTAAAACGTTGTTCATGAGATATGCTGTCGAGTCAGACATTACTTTTTCTTTTGTTTCAGTGAATTCTTCGACTTCTCCAGTGTTTCGATATTCTATTTTTACTACGGCGTGCGATTCAATATGATATCCACCATTGGCAAAGCAAGCATAGGCTTCGGCCATTTCTAGTGGGGTTACACCGTAGGACATTCCTCCAATGGAATAGGCTTCATTTATTAAGTTGTCGGCTCCATTGTCGTATTTTTTATAGTTTTCGTCTTTAGTACTATATGCTATATCTAATCCTAATCCATTAACATAATTAACAATATTTTTTTTGTCTACTTGTTGGAAAGCTTTTAGGGCAGGAACATTTCTAGAATAGCTAAGTGCTCTTCTGAGTGTAATTAATCCTTCATAGGCTCCATCCCAGTTTCCAACCTCAGGACCATTTGTATATGTCCATTTTTCGTCATTAAATAATGTGTAAGTAGAAAAGTTGTTATATTCAAAACCAGGCCCATAATCAAATAATGGTTTAGCGGTACTTCCAGGCTGCCTATATGCTTGTGTTGCGTAATTAAATGTTCTTTCTCCTTCACGATTTCTTCCAGCGCCTATTGCTACAATTGTGCCATCGTTTACGTTAGTGACTGCTATTCCAGCTTGGACGTAATCATCGGCCCAAGTGTGTGCTTCTCCAGAAAGTACTTTATTTATTCCATCTTGGATGTCTCTATCGAGAGCAGTATATATTTTCATAGGAACTTGTGCTGGATTTAATCCTGTTTTATCTTCTACTTCTTCTATAACTGTGTCGATGTATCCTTGATAATCACTTTCTTCGCCAACACCTACTAACATACTTGTTATGTCTACGGAATTAGCCATTTCTTCTTCTTCTTCTGTTATATACCCGTGTCTTACCATTAACGATAGGACGGTGCTTCTTCTTTCTGCGGCAGCTTCTGGATCTTTATATGGGTTATATCTGTTAGGGGCTTGATACATACCTGCAATTAATGCTGCTTCTGGAAGGGAAAGCTCGGAAACTGTTTTTCCAAAGTAGTACTTACTAGCTTCTTCGACACCATATATATTACCGCCTAGACAACTATCGTTGACATAAAATTCTAATATTTCTTCTTTAGTATATTTTTTTTCCATAAAGAAGACAGATAGATAGACATCTTTGAATTTTCTTATAATGCTTCTACTGGTATCGGTTAAGTTATTTTTTACTACTTGCATAGTTAAGGTAGAAGCTCCACCTCCATCTTGTCCTAGTAGTTGTTGAACGGAAGCTTTTAAAAATCTAGCCATGTCGACACCATTGTGCTGATAGTATCTTGAATCTTCCGTGGCAATGATAGCATCTATTAGTACTTGCGGTAGTTCATCATAGGTAACTGATTCTCTTTTTTGTGCTCCAAGAGTTGCAAATACTTCGCCATCTTTATCATACATGACGGTTTGATCTTGATTTACTAGAGCATTTGGGTCAAAGTCTCCAGTACTAACTACGATATAGATCATAAATCCTGCAACCAAAAGGACACATAAAATGGCAAATCCTAAAAAGATAGTCAGTATTTTTTTTCCAATTCCTTTCTTTTTATTATTTTCCTTTTTATTATTTCTATTTCTATTCTTTTTACTTGTAACTTTTTTATTATTCGTCTTTTCTTTTTTTAAGTTTATTCTTTTTTTTCGATCTCGAGAACTCACAAATTCAACTTCCTTTCTATTAAATAAAATCTTATTATTTATTTTTTCTTTTTTATTTGTCAGTTTAATTATATTGTTTAATTTATAGTATATAATAATTAAAGGTACTGTGATTAATAAAGTTAACAATCCTCTTATACCAAATGTTACCAATCCTAAGATGGTTATTGCAAGAAATAAGATAGAAATTAATATATGTTCAAGCATCTTATAATAAATATTTATCTACAATTTTTAGATAATCTAATCTTGGTGCATATCTTATTTCTAATTTGTAACATTTTTTTTTGAAGTAATCAAGGGGAATTGACTTTCTGCCATTTGTACTTAAAAAATTAATTAAATCTTTGCCATTTAATAAATAATCTTCATCCAAAGAAGAAAATCTTACAATTAGGAAGACGATGCCACTTTGTTTCAGTACTTTTTTTATATACTCAATTTGGTGTTTATGAATGTTGTTAATCGGGAAACTAGTTTTACTTTTTGTTTCTTTAGCATCAAATTCAATATATTTTCCTTTGTACACTCCATTATAGTCGAGAGTGGATGGCGATTCAAAAAAACCATCGGTAATTCGCATATGTTTATAATCTGTTTGATTTATTCTGATTGGAGTTGGTTTCTTGTATATTAATGCTATATCATATTGATTGTAATATTTGTTTGTTTCATTAATATCATTTTCTAATCCCATTCCGCGATTAGCAAATGTACTGTTGAAATTAATTTTGTAATTCAACTGTTCATCACCTACTTAATTATACTATAAAATATAAAAAAATTCTATATAAATATAGAAAAATGTAAAATTGGACATTAAAAAAACTACAGTTAAATGTAGTTCTAATCAAGGTCTTTAGTAAAAATACCTATATTGATAAGTCCTGATAATAGGACTAAAACATAGACAATTCTAGTGATTACTGTACCATCGCCAAATAAGTATTCAACTAGGTTAAAATTAAATAGTCCAACTAATCCCCAATTAATGCAACCAATAATACTAATTGCCAATGCTATTTTATATAATGTGTTCATAATATCCTCCTTTTTAGTTTTATTTTGTACAAAAAAATATAAATTATTCATCATAATAGAAATATTATTTAATATAATTTATCAGAAAGAAGAGTGAGGTGAAAAATGAAAAAGAAACTTTTGTTTCTGTTGATTTTAGGATTATTTATTTTGGGAGGATGTGGTAAGGTCGGCGAAAAAGATATTATTAAAGATTTTTCTAAAAAGGTAAATGATTCTAATGCGTACTATATTGAAGGAACTTTGGAAATTGTCAACAATGAGGATATTTATACTTATTCGGTAAAGGTAAGTTATGCAGAAAAAGATAATTATAAAGTAGAACTTAATAACACTGTAAACAATCATGAACAAATTATTCTTAGAAACAGTGATGGTGTCTATGTTGTAACTCCTAGACTTAATAAGAGTTTTAAATTCCAAAGTGATTGGCCTTATAATAATTCACAAGTTTATTTACTTGGTCCGTTGGTCGATGATATCAATGGTGACGAGAATCGTACTTTTTCTAAAGTTGATGATGGCTATACGATTGTTACCAGTGTCAATTATCCAAATAATTCAAAATTAGTTAAGCAAGAGATTTTATTTGATAAAGATGTTAATTTAAAAAAGGTAACAGTACTTGATAGTGATGGTAATGCGCAAATTACAATGAAATTTACAAAAATTGATTTAAGTAGTAAGTTCAATGATGATTATTTTGATTTGAAAAATATTATAGAAGTAAAGGAAAAAGAAAGTACTAATACAGATGATAATTCTGATGCTAATACAAATAATAGTGATACTAATACTAATACTAATACCAATACTAATACCAATACCAATAGCGGTGATGGGAACACAGATGATAATGCTGGTAATGAAACTAAAACGGAAGAAACTAGTTCGATAGAAGATGTCGTATATCCAATGTATATACCGGAAAATACTTATCTGACTAACAAGGAAAAAGTAGATAAAGATAATGGTGAAAGACTTATACTTACTTTTGATGGCGATAATCCTTTCATGTTAATCGAAGAGACTGTTTCTTATGAGGAAGAGCATTTGATTGTTCCTACTTATGGAGAACTTGAACTTATGGCTTCGACAGTAGCTATTGTAAATGATAATTCTGTTAGCTGGATCGATAATAACATCGAATATTATGTTGTTAGTGATAAGCTATCTAAGCAGGAATTACTTGAAATTGCAAGAAGTGTATCTGTTCTTCCGGTGAGCAAGTAAATTCTTGCTTTTTTCTTTTTTTATACAATAGGAACTCAACAAAATAATTTTTTTAACTGAAGTATATTGACAAACATATGTCTTATTTGTTATGCTTTGATTACAAGCGAGGTGATATCTTATGAGGAGTTATAAAGCTTATAAATTTAGATTATATTCTAGTGAAAAACAAACAATCTTAATTCATAAGACTTTTGGATGTGTAAGATTTGTCTAAAATCATTACCTTGCTAAACAAGAAAAAGAAGAAATAAAAAAAGCATTTACTAGTTGTAAAGATTTAAAATACTTGCAAGAAGAGAAAACTTTCTTAAAAGAAGTAGATAGTTGTGCTTTAAGATGCGCTATCTTTAATTTAGAAGATGCGGATTAGAGCTTGATTCGCAACATAAATGCTAGCATTAATATTATGTTTGAAGGATTAAAACTACATTATCAAAGTTAATAAAAAAAGTAAAAATAATCAAAGTACGGTGGCGATCATCGGAGTTTATGCCTATGAATAACAGAAAGTATATCTGTTTGCAGTAGGAAACCTTGGAGGTAACGACAAGGAGAAGTAAAACTTGTTTTACCTTTTGTCCTGGTAAAATATATGTGAAAGAGGGAATAATTATGGTGTATTTGGATAATAGTGCTACTACTTTTGTAGATGAGAGGGTTTTAGAGACATTTTGTAAAGTTTGTAGAGATTTTCCCGGTAATGTTAATTCTATTCATGGACTAGGTATGAAAGCTAAGGAATTAGAAGAATATGCAACTAGTAGGATAGCTAGTTTATTAAAAGTAAAAGAGAGCGAGATAATATATACTTCGGGAGCTACTGAATCTAATAATACTGTTTTAAAAGGGGTTGCTTCTAAATATAAGAATAGAGGTAATCATATCATTATTAGTTATCTTGAACATTCTTCAGTGATAGAAACTTGTAAATATTTGGAAAAAAAAGGTTTTATAATAGATTATGTCAAAATAGATAGTAATGGTCTTATCGATTTAAATAGTTTACAAAGCTTAATCAATGACAAAACCATATTGGTATCTTTCTCTTATGTAGATAGTGAACTTGGAGTAATACAAAATATTAGGGATATAAAGAAGATAATAGATAAGTATCCTAAGTGTTATTTTCATGTTGACTGTACACAGGCAGTAGGTAAGATAAAAATAGATTTTAATGACATGGATTTTTTTAGTATGTCTGGTCATAAGATTTTTGGATTAAAAGGCATAGGACTTTTGGTAAAAAAAGAAAAAATTATTATTGATAATTTAATACATGGTGGAAAATCTACGACAATCTATAGAGCAGGTACTCCTGCACTTGCTTTAATATGTAGCCTTATGAAATCATTAGAATTAGTAATTCCTAATATTGATGATAATTATAAGTATGTTAATAATCTTAATAAAATGATTGTCGACTTTCTCAAAAAATACGATGGAGTACATATTAATAGTACAATGTGTAGTATTCCATATATAATTAATTTTAGTATAAGGGATATTAAACCAGAAACTTTTATTCATGCTATGGATGAAAGAGGTATTTATTTGTCGACTAAAAGCGCTTGTTCGAGTAGTGATCTTTCTTCTTCTGTCGAAGCAGTCTTTCATGATAAAATGATTGCTACTCATAGTATACGAATTAGTTTATCATATAAAAATACTACTTCTGAAATAGAAGAGTTTTTAGAGGCGTTCGATAAGGTTTATAATAAATTGTTATTAAAAAATTAGTAATAATGTTAAGAATGAAACTAGAAAATGGTATAGAATTAGTTTGCGAAGATCTAGAAAGAATCTAGTTTTTTTAAGTTCAAATGAAAAAAAGATGCTGACTTTTTATATATTTAATTTTTGTTTTTTCCTTTCTGCTTTCTTTTTTAGGAAGTAAACAATTAGCTTTTTTACATCATCATATCTATCGCTTACGAATATGTCGTGAGTTAGAGAGTCTATTTCCACTGAAGTAACTGATGTTGATTTTATGTTTTTAAAGACAAAATCTACAGAGCTTAAAGGGACTATTTCATCATTGCTACCGCGGATAATTAAAGTTGGGCATGTTATATTTTTTACATCGTTTTTATGCTCTTCAACTAGAGATATGAATTCTTTGATCGTCTTGATTGGTACTTTGAATATTCTCGACAGTATTTCTTCACTATCATAATTTTTAAACAGTTTGGGGATTACCTTTAAGCTTTCGATAACGTCTAGTTTATCGTCTTTAAAAGCTAGATATTCGAATGCGGGGGCTGCTAGTACAAGCTTTTTTATGTTTTTATATTTACTTGCTAAGTAGGATGCTATTACTCCGCCCATGCTATGTCCAATTAAGTAAATTTCTTTGTAGCCTTTGTTTATTATTTTAATTAATTGTGCTTCGGCTGATTTTATCCACTCATTTTTGCTTACGTTATTTATAATTGTCTTATCATGACCGGGAAGTGTAAATGTGAAAACATCAAAATTTTTAATGAACTGCAGATCATTTCCTAATTGTCCGTAGTCGTAGTTTCCTCCTGCAAAACCGTGTATTAAAAGAATTGCTTTTCTAAAATTTAGTATTTTTATCATTTGTTATCACCTTTATTTTATTTTATCATAATCTTTTATATTTTAAAAATTTTTATGTCTTTTTGAGGTAAAAAAGTAAAAAAAATAAAAATTAGCATTTTTTTGTTGACATTGCTAAATAATAGTAATATAATGTTATTAGCAATGGAAAGTAAAGATTGCTAAAGGAAGTGATGTAGTGATTACAAATAGGCAAAAAGAGATGTTAAAAGTAATTGTTGAAGAATATATTAAGACTGCTAAGCCAGTTAGTTCAAATCATATTTGTAAGAAGCTTAAATGTTCTTCCGCTACGATAAGAAATGAAATGGCAAGACTTGAGGATTTACACCTTTTAGAAAAAAATCATTTTGCTTCTGGTAGGATCCCTAGTGAGGAAGGTTATAAATACTATGTTGATAATTTGATGAGGCCTAAAACTATGACAGGAGAAGACATGCTTAAGCTTCAGACAATATTTAGAAACAACTCGCTAGATTTGAACGATACAATAAAGAAAAGTATCGAAATTGTCAGTGAAATTACTAATTATACTGCAATTGTTTTGGGGACTTCTTCAAAGGATAATAGACTTAAAAAAGTTGAAATTGTGCCACTTGAAGATAATAAGATTTTATCGATTGTCATAACTGATAAAGGGGTGGTTCAGCACAAGATTTTGTATTTGCCAGAAAGTGTTGCCACTGATGAGGTTAAAAAAACTGTCGAACTTATCAATAAGCTTGTAGTAGGTACTCCTATTAATGAGGTTAGTGAAAAACTCGAATATGAAGTTAAACCTATTATTAAGGATTATGTTAATCAATATGAGGTTTTGTATAATACTTTTTACGATGCTTTTCATGAGTTTACAGAGAATCAAACTAACGTTCATTTTGGAGGAAGAAATAATATTTTGAAACAGCCAGAATTTAGTAGTATTGATAAAGTTAAAGAAATACTTGGTAAATTTGATGATATTGATAGTATTTCCAAGATGCAAGAAGATAGTAATGGTATAAATATCTATATTGGAAGTGAAACTGACTTATCAAATGATGTTTCAGTTATTAAGACGAAGTATAGTATCGATGGGGAAGATGGAACGATTGCTATTATAGGTCCAAAGAGAATGGAATATGGTAGAGTTGTTGCTCTCCTTGACTATATTAAGGATAATTTAGGAGGTAAATAGTGGAAAATAATGTAAAAGGTAAAAATAAATGTCATCGTAATAGTAAAGAACATCACGATGAACATAAAAAAGAAAATATTAAAGAAGAAAAATGTGAATGTGAAAACAGCGAATGTCCTAATAGCGAAGAAGTTAATGATGAAAGAGAATTATTAGGAAAGAGAATTAAGCAGCTAGAAGAATCTTTACTTCGTAGTCAAGCAGAACTTTTAAATTATAGAAAGAGGAAAGATGAGGAGACTTCGAGGATAATAAAGTATGCTGAAGAAGACGTTTTGAAGGGCTTTCTTCCTATTCTCGACAATTTTGAAAGAGCTATAAGTATGGATGATGATAATTTGGACGATGAGGTTTCGAAATTTCTTGAAGGTTTTAAACTAATGTATAAGCAAATTAAGGAGCTTCTTACTAAATTTGAGGTTAGGGAAATTGAGGCCTTGGGTAAGGAATTTGATCCAGCTTATCATCAGGCTGTCGTCATGGATAAGGATGATACTAAAGAACATGGTATTGTTACAGAAGTGTTACAAAAGGGCTATATGTACAAGGATCGTGTTCTTAGGGTGGCAATGGTAAAGGTTAATGAGTAGGTGACCAATGAATAAAAGGCAGATAAAAGAAGTTTGCTATATTGTAATCTCGGTATTGCTTGCAATATTAGCAGTTAAATTCTTTATATGGTTACTTCCTATTATTATGATAATAATAGTAGCGCTTATTATTTATAATTCTGTAAAGAGTTTTAAATATAAAAAGAAAAAAAGTGATAGACCGATCAAGGTTATTCACGATGATGAAAAAGATAATAAATAAAAGAAAGGAATGATATATATGAGTAAAATTATAGGAATTGATTTGGGTACAACTAATAGTTGTGTGGCTATTTATGAAGGTGGTGAGGCTAAAGTTATTACTAATCCAGAAGGCATGAGGACAACTCCTTCAGTAGTAGCATTTAAAAAAGGTGACATTATAGTTGGCCAAAAGGCTAAAAATCAAATGGTCACTAATAAAGATACTATTTCTTCTATTAAGAGAAAAATGGGTACTAATGATAAAGTACATGCTAATGATAGAGATTATTCTCCAGAAGAGATATCCGCTATGATATTGAGTGATCTAAAAAAAACAGCGGAGGCTTACTTAGGTGAAAAAGTTGATAGGGCTGTTATTACTGTTCCCGCATATTTTAATGATAGTCAAAGACAGGCTACTAAAAATGCTGGTAAGATTGCCGGACTTAATGTAGAAAGAATTATCAATGAACCAACTGCAGCTGCACTTGCTTATGGCCTTGATAAACAAGATAAGTCACAGACTGTTCTTGTCTACGATTTAGGTGGTGGTACATTCGATGTATCTATTCTAGAACTAGGTGATGGTGTATTCGAAGTTAAATCTACTAGTGGTAATAATCATCTTGGTGGAGATGACTTTGATGAAAGAATTATGGAGTGGATGACTGACGAATTTAAGAAAGAGTCAGGAATTGACTTGACAAAAGATAAGATGGCTATGCAGAGAGTAAAGGATGCTGCTGAAAAAGCTAAAAAAGATCTTAGTGGCATGTCTTCGACAGAGATTTCTCTTCCATTTATTTCGCAAGGAGAAGAAGGACCACTTCACTTGAATTTGACTTTGACTAAAGCTAAATTTGAAGATTTGATTAGGGATTTAGTCGAATCTACTACAGAGCCTGTTAGAAAAGCTCTTAAAGATGCTAAACTTGATTCTAAAGATATTGATAAAGTATTATTAGTTGGAGGTTCTACTAGAATACCATGCGTACAAGAACTTGTTAAGAAAGAGCTTGGAAAAGAGCCTTCTAAAGAAGTTAATCCCGATGAAGTTGTTGCGATGGGTGCGGCAATTCAAGGTGGCGTCTTAACTGGTGATGTAAATGATATCGTACTTCTTGATGTTACACCATTATCTTTGGGTATTGAAACATTAGGCGGTGTTATGACTGTCCTAATTCCTAGAAATACAACTATTCCGACAAGTAAGAGTCAAGTATTTAGTACGGCCGCTGATAATCAACCAGCAGTAGATATACATGTTCTTCAAGGTGAGAGATCAATGGCTGCCGATAATAAAACACTTGGTAATTTTCAACTTACAAATATTCCACCTGCACCTAGAGGTGTTCCACAAATTGAAGTTACTTTTGATATTGATGCTAATGGTATTGTCAATGTTAAGGCAAAGGATTTGGGTACACAGAAAGAGCAATCAATTACTATTACTGCCACAAATACTTTAAGTGATGAAGAAATTGATAAGATGATGAAAGAGGCTGAAAAGAATAAGGAAGCAGATGCTAAAAAGAAGGAGATAGTTGATGCTAAAAATGATGCTGAACAGGTTGTGTTCATGACTGAAAAAGCACTTAAAGATCTAGGAGAAAAGGTAGATGATTCTGATAAGAAAGAAGCAGAAAAGTTGATGGAAGAGGTTAAAAAAGCAATAGAAAGTGATGATGTGGATAAGATTAATAAGGCTAAAGATAAATTATTAGAAAAAGCTAATGCTCTTGCTACTAAAGTTTATGAAGAGGCCGCTAAAAATGGTCAAAATGCTGAAAATACTTCTGAACCAGAAAAAGAAAAGAAAAATGATAAAAAAGATGATGATGGAGTAGTAGACGCTGAATTTGAAGAGAAATAGTAAGCAAAGTTCTAGGTAACTAGAACTTTATGCTTATGTTTGGAGGGATTTTATGAATAAAAAAGATTATTATGAGGTTCTTGGTGTTTCTAAAACAGCAAGCCAAGATGAAATAAAATCGGCTTTTAGGAAACTGGCTAAGAAGTATCATCCAGATGTATCGAAAGAAGAAAATGCAGCAGAAAAATTTAAAGAATGTCAAGAGGCATATGCTGTTTTATCTGATGAAAATAAAAGAAAACAATATGATCAATATGGTCATTCGGCCTTTACTAATAGTCAAGGTGGTTTTTCTGGATTTGATGGATTTGATTTTGGCAGTATGGATGATATTTTTGGTGATATCTTTAGAAATTTTGGCTTTGGAAGCAGTTCTAGTTCTCGAAGTAGGAGTAGAAGACAAGATGGAAGCGATCTACTATATAGAATGACTATTTCTTTTGAGGAGGCTGTAAACGGTTCTAAAAGAGATATTAAAATAGAGGTGGAAGATGAATGCCCCGATTGTCATGGGCAAGGGGGATTTAATAGTCATACTTGTTCAGAATGTAAGGGTTCTGGTACGGTGACAAGACAGCAAAGTACAATATTTGGATCATTTCTTTCTAAAACTACTTGTCCACATTGTAATGGTACTGGTACTTCTTTCGAAAGAGTTTGTACTAGTTGTCGTGGAAAAGGAACTGTTAAACAAAATAAGACTTTGACAGTTACTATTCCAAAGGGCGTAGATACTGGTAATAGACTTAGACTTGCTGGAAAGGGTGAGGCTGGTACTAATGGTGGCCTTCCCGGAGATTTATATATTGAGTTTACTGTTAAAGAAGATGATTTTTACCAGAGGGATGGGAATGATATTTATATAGTTGTTCCACTAACTATTACTGAAGCAGTGCTCGGCTGTAAGAAGATGATTCCAACGGTCTATGGTAATGTAGAATTATCTATTCCGGAGGGTACAAAAAATAGTAGCAAGTTGAGACTTAAAGGAAAAGGTATAGATAGTGAAGTCAACAATAAAAAAGGTGACATGTATGTTATCATCGATGTTGTCATACCTAGTAAATTATCAAGAAAACAAAAGGAATTATTTAAAGAGCTTTCTGAAACAGATTTAGATGATGACAGTAAGTTTACTAAATATAATAAAAGACTAAAAAGATAGTGTCAATGCTTTATATTGATACTATCTTTTTATTAGTGTTTTAATTATTGTTGATTATCTATTTACTTAAGTACTTTATGATGTTATAATGAGTTAGAAATGAGGTTTGCTATGCAAAGATATTTTGCTAAAGGGTGTAATAATGGAGAAATAATTCTATTAGATAGTGATATTCATCATATTAAAAATGTTATGAGAATGAATAAGGGAGAAAAGATAGAAGTTATTTGTGATAATAAGCTCTATATATGTAATATTGAAAATTTAAATCCGTTATCTTTAAGCGTAGACAGCATTAGTTTGGAAGAAAGAGGTATTCTTTATGATGTTACTATCGCTTTGGGACTAGTTAAAGAGCAAAAAATGGATTTAATATTGCAAAAACTAACTGAACTTGGTGTTTCTAGGATTATTCCAGTAGAAATGGAACGTAGTATAGTTAAAATTGATAAAGAAAGATTAAAGAAGAAGATGGTTAGATGGCAGACTATTTGTAAAGAGGCTAGTGAGCAATCTAAGAGAATGGATATTCCAATTGTAACTGATATAATGACAATAGAAGATTTGATACGGATAGAATCAGATATAAAACTTGTCGCTTCGACAAAAGAAAAAAATAAAATGTTAGATTACTATTTACAAAGAGCGAATGAGTGTGTTAAAATTATAATGGTGATAGGTCCCGAAGGAGGAATTAGTGAGAGAGAAGAATCATTTCTTTTAGCTAATGGTTTTGATTCTGTTTCCTTTGGCCCTTTGATTTTTAGGGTTGAAACAGCGGCAATTTATGCAGGGGCAGTGTTTAATTTTTATAGCAGTAAGAGGTGAATGAAATGTTAAATTCATTTGTTAATTTTTATGATAATTTGTCTTCTGATGGTGTTTTTTTCTTTTGGATAATTGTTTTTCTTTTTTCTTTTCTTATCTTTTTGTCTGTTATGCTGTTTATCAAAAATAATAAATTATCAAAACTACTTAAAGAAAAAATGATATTAGATAACGTACAGAAAAATGATAATGCAGAGCAAGAGAAAAAAGAAGAAGATAAACTGGAAATTTTATCAGTTAATAAAGAAAAAGAAGAAGAAAATGCTGAGAAAAAAGAGTCAGCAAATATAGTAAAAGAAAACCTTCCATATCAGAAGAATATACTAAGACAGATGAATGCGAGAATGCAGACCTCTCCTATTCATATTGAAAAGAATGATATTAGTGATTTAACTAATTTAGATTTTGATTCTAAAAAAGATACATTGGGTATAGACTTGGGTGAGGATATGTCTTGTCCTCTTGAAGAGATGGAGGATGTCTATGAAGTTAATGACAACATGATGTTTGCTAGTGAGATTGTCAGCAAGATGGAAAAAGAAATTAAGCCTTCTAATATAGAATTAACTGAATACGAAAAAAAACAAGAAGAAGAAGCTATTATCAGTTACGATGAACTACTCAAAGTCAAAGATAAGATTTACAATATTACTGAAGATGAAGAGACGGATGAATTTATCGATGAACTTAAATCATTTAGACTAAATTTGCAGTAATATTAGAACTAATATAATTAATAGAGAATAGAAGATGACAGTTTTTGTCATCTTTTATTAATAAACTATGTATTATCTTTATTTCGACATATATTTAGCGATGATGGATATATATTAGTAGTAGGGTGATAACATGATTAAGAAAATGAAATTAAAAAGTGTTAGCAAAAAGAAAATTAGAAAATCTTTTTTTTATATAGTTATAGTATATGTAGTATTTGCTCTTACTTTTTATTATTCATTAAGAAATAATGGTGATGATAATAATACAAAGTTTATTAATTTTTTACTTAATGGTGGTAATAGTCATATGATAGGTGATTATAAAATTACTAATATTGTGAATTCGACAGTTAATTTTTTGCTTAACATCGATATTACTAATCCATCTAGTATTTTAGATACGGGTATTTTAATGTATGGTAATAATGATAAGATATTGGAGCTTGAACATAATGACGATTATAGTAATTTAGAAGAACTTAAGAAAGTTAGTTCCTATATGGCTGATCCGAATCCTGTCGATCCAGAAAATCCGATTATTTATATTTATAATTCACATCAGCTTGAAAATTATAGTAATACTAATTTAGATATATATGGAATCACTCCTAATGTTCTCATGGCTTCATATTTACTTAAGGAAAAACTGAATAATAGGGGATTATCGACAATAGTGGAAGATTCTAATTTGACAGAGTTTTTAAATTTGAATGGTTGGAATCATGCACAATCTTATAATGCTTCTAGGATATTTATTTTGGATAAAAAAAATAGATATCCTTCCTTAAAATATTTTATCGATATTCATAGGGATTCTGTCAGTAAGGATATTACTACTGTTAATATTGATGGTAAAGATTATGCTAGAATATTATTTGTAATTGGCTTAGAACATAATAATTATGAAGAAAATATTAGGACTGCTGAAGCTATAGAGGGTATTGCAAACAAATATTATAAAGGTTTGTCTCGTGGTATTTATAAAAAGGAAGGGGAAGGTGTAAATGGGATCTATAATCAAGATATAAGTCCCAATTCTGTACTTATAGAAGTTGGAGGGGTCGATAACAATATTGATGAGGTTTTAAATACGACAGAGGCTATATCAAATATATTATATTATTATATAAATGGTGACAATAATGAATAAGAAGAAAATATGTAAATATATTTTTATGTTACTTTTTTTAGTATTTGTTATAGGATATGTTATCGAAAGGACTGGTTATTATGAATATAATCTACAAAATAAAACTACTATGACTAATGAGGCTATGAAGAAATTTGAAGAAGATTTGAAACAGGGGAAGGATGTTACTATAGAAGATTATACTACAAATACAGAAAAAGATTATACTAGTTCTTTAACTAAAGGTACTAATAAGATTGCTACGAAGATTAATGTGTACTTAAAAAAAGGTATAGAAGGTATTTTTAAGGTACTTGGTAATTTTGTTGAAGAATAAAAGAAGTAAGCTATTTGTTTCTTACTTCTTTTAATATTCTTTCAGTGTTGCTAAAATTTAATTTTGCAATGTTTTTTAAAACATCTTTTCCATATTTTTGTACTAATTTAATACCAATGTCTTCAACGTAATAATTAGCTCCTTTTGGAAGAAATACTCCATATTTTTCTCCTAGTTTATCCATTTCTTTGACAAAAATGTATCTACTAATTAAAGATGATACTGCGACTGAAAAGCATTTATCTTCTGCCTTGGTAATAAATGTTATTCCTTTTAGTGGATTTTGATATTCTTCTAAATGTTTGTAGTAACTTTTCTCTGGTTCAAATTGATCTACAATAATATAATCACTCGTATGTTCCTTAGCTATTTCTGTTAACACTTTGTTGTGAAGTATGGCTTTTATTTTATTCATATTCATATTTTTATCGTATTTTTCATTATATTCTCTATTACTTAAGATTATGGATTTGTAAGGAATTTGTTTTATAATTTTTGGAACTATTTTTAGAATTTGTTCGTCAGATAGTTTCTTAGAATCTTTTACTCCTAACTCAGCTAGAAAAGGGATGTTTTCTTTGGAAACGTAGGAGGCAGTTACAACGATTGGTCCATAGTAATCTCCTGTTCCTACTTCGTCTGAACCAATTGATGAGATGTCAATTGGAATAGTAGTTTCGTTATCTTCTTTTTCTTCCTTTTTGCTTTCATCGTCAATAAAGTATTCAATGTCGCTTTTGTTTTTTGATATATTTGCCCACATATCTGCTTCGATATCTGCCGATATTCCTTGAAACATAGCTTTTCCTGATTCATATAGTGTCACTATTGTATCTCCTGTATCTGCTTGAAAAATAGCATATGGAGGAGTTTTGGCTCTTTTCATATCCTTATAAAATTCATTCATTAGTTTTTGTGTTTCTTTATCTGTTTTTATTACTTTAGTAATTGATTTTTTCATAGACACCTCTCTGAAATAATTTTAACATAATTTTGTTATTTATTAAATAGTTGTTACTAAAAATGTATATTTTATTATTTGATTTGAACGATATAAGTGTTATTTTTGGTTTATATTTACTTGTTTTTTATGGTCAATTAATTTATAATATATATGGGGCGAAGTGTTATGGAAAAATGCATTATTAGAATAAAAGATATGTCATTTAAATATGATAAAGAGTATTTGTTTAAAAACTTTAACATGGAAATAGAAGAGAATACTTTTGTGTCAATTATTGGAAAAAATGGTTCTGGAAAAAGTAGTCTTGCAAGAATACTAGTTGGTTTAAATAAATATGATGGTTATATAAATATTGATGGATACTTGCTTAGTGATTCCTATTTAAATAAGATTAGAAGGACTCTTTCTGTTTGTTTTGATAATGCAGATGAACATTTTATTGGAGAGACAGTTATGAGTGACTTGGCTTTTTCACTGGAAAACTTAGAATATGATAGGAAGGATATTGATAATTTAATTAGAGAAATTTCCAAAAAATTTAAAATAGATAATATATTAGAAAAATCTTCTCTAGAGCTTAATGATTCAGAAAAAGAAAAAGTTTCGATAGCTTCTTCACTTATACATAACCCTAAAATTTTACTTTTGGATGAATCTATACATAAGTTAAATGCTAATGATAAAAAATTAGTGTTTAAAATACTTAAGGAGAAGGTTAGAAATAAAAGCTTGACGGTTATCTTGATCACGCACAATTTAGAAGATACTTTATATAGTGATAGAATAATTGTTTTAGACAGTGGTAAGATTGTTTATGATGATACGAAGGAAAAAATATACGAAGATGATAAACTCGAAAAGCTCGGTTTTAATCTTCCATTTATAGTAAAATTATCACATAATTTAAAGCTTTACGATCTAATTGATAAGGTATATTTTGATGAGAAAGGTATTATTGATGAATTATGGGGATAAAATTAAGTAAAGTTTCGTATCAGGATAAAATAAAAGATATTAGTTATGAATTTGAAGATGGTAAAATAACTAGTGTTATTTCATCTTCTGGAGGAGGAAAAACACTTTTTAGTTATTTATTAATTGGCCTTTTAAAAGCGGAAGGTGAGATTGATAATCCGTATGTAGGAAGGGAGCTCAGTTATGTTTTTCAAAGACCAGATGAAGCGTTTATCTTTAGTAGTGTAAGGGAAGAGATTGCTTTTGGTCTTAAAAAATATAATTATAAATTGGATGTTTTAGATAAAAGAATTGAAGATGCTCTTTCTATGGTTGGACTTCCTAAAAAAGTTTTGGATAAAAGTCCTTTTAGTCTATCAAGTGGTGAGAAAGAATTACTAGCTTTGGGTGTGACTTTGTCTTTAAATCCTAAAGTCATCATTTTAGATGATCCTACTGTCTATCTAGATAATAAGAATAAGATGAGGTTATCAAAACTATTAAAGAAACTTAAAAATAATTATCATAAGACAATAATTCTCTTTACTGATGATTTGGATTTTGTCTTTGATGTCTCAGATAATTTTTTGCTTCTAAAGAAAGGAAAAGTAGTTAGCAGTGGGAATAAGAAGGATCTCCTAAATAGCGGTAGTAAAATAAAAAATGCAGGAATTGAAGTGCCTAAAATAATAGATTTTATAAATAATGTAAAAAAGAAAAAAAATGTTGATTTAGAACTTACTTTTGATATTAAAGAGCTTATGAAGGATATTTATAGAAATGTTAAATAATATTAGTTTGGGTAAATATATTTTAGGTGGCTCTATAGTTCATAAGCTTAGTCCTATATATAAGATATTGTCGTTAATAATAATGATCGTAAGTTTATTTTTTATTGATAGTTACGAAGATATAATAATGCTTACTATGTATTTATTTCTTGCAATTTCTTATACTGATATTAGTATTAAAGTTTATATAAAGAATATTTTGGGTATTAGAATATTTATATTATTTGTTTTGATTATTGACTTAATTTTTTTTAATAGTATAGATAGGATTATATTTGATTTGTTTAAACTATTGTTTATTGTTCTATATTCTAGTATCCTTACTATGACAACATCTATTATGGAAATGACTTATGGTATTGAAAAGATTCTTAGTCCTTTTGGCAGGGTTATACCAGTAAGAGATGTAGCTACAATCATAACTTTGACTTTAAGATATATTCCTTTAATTCACGATGAGGCATGTAGAGTAATTAGGGCGCAGAAATTTAGAGGAGTAAATTTTGATAGTAAGAATATAAAAGAAAAGATAGAGGCAATTAGTACAGTATTTATTCCGATATTTATTTTATCGTTAGAAAAGTTAGAAAAATTTGCCGATGTCATGGATATAAGGCTTTATAATTATAGTAAGTCGAGAACTAGTTACTTGTATAAAAAATTTGGACTTCTTGATTTGTTTTTACTTATTTTAAATATTTTAATATTGATAATAGTTATTATTTATTAAGAAAAGAGGAGTATTATGAGATATTTGATGACAGTAAGTTACGATGGAACTGATTTCTATGGGTATCAGAAACAGCCTAAAATGAGAACTGTACAAGGCGAGATTGAAAAGGCCTTGAAAGAGATTAATGGTGGGAAAAAAGTTGATATTTGTGCTTCTGGTAGGACTGATGCTAAAGTTCATGCTCTAGCGCAAAAGATTCATTTTGATATGGAAAAAGATATTACTTCCGACAAATTACAAAAAGCTTTAAATAGCTTACTTCCCAATGATATTTTTGTAAAAAAATTAGAAGTTGTATCTGATTCTTTTCATGCTAGATTTTCGGCGATAGGGAAAGAGTATATTTATTTACTTAATATGGGAGAATATAATCCCTTAGAAAGAAATTATGTATATCAGCATAATGAAAAGCTAGATGTCGTCGAAATGGAAAGGGCTATGAAGTATCTAGAAGGGATGCATAACTTTAAATCTTTTACTAAAGCGGATGATGAAAAAGATGATTATGTAAGAACTATTTCACAGACTAATTTGATTAGAGATGTCAAGGATGTCAATAAAATTACTCTTGTTTTTGTTGGTACTGGTTTTTTAAGATATCAGGTTAGAAATATGGTTGGTACTTTAATTTTAGTTGGTCAAGGCAAACTTAAGAGTGAAGAAATAATTGATATTTTACAAAAAGAGGATAGAAGATGTGCTGGAAAGACTGCTCCTGCTGAAGGACTATATTTAAAGAATGTCTTTTATTGATTCTTTACAAAGTGTGGCTTATATATTATAATTAACTAGAAGAGGAAGTGATATGAATGGGAAGAGAGCTTAAAAGAAAACAAGCAAAAAGAGAAGGTAAAAATGTTAGAGAAGTTCAAAAGATAAATAGAGATAAACCTATGAAACCTAGCACTTTTATTGCTATAATAGTAGGATTAATATTGTGTTTTGTCATTTTGTACATTCTTACTGGTGTATTTGTTACAAAGGAAATTAAATGGTTTGAGAAAGATGAAGATACTACTGATGATATTAGCACAATTACTAATAAAATTTTAGCGGTGGAATCTTTAAGACAAGTGGAAGAAGAGTACTATGTATATTTTTATAATCCAGAAGAAGAAGACGTGGTGGTAAGCTCAAAGGTTTCTGATTTGAGTAAGGTCTATCGTGTCGATCTATCTGATGATTTTAATAGTAACTATATTGGAGAGGTATCTTCGGGAATTGTTGATGATATAAGTGATTTAAGAGTTATTGATCCTACTGTCATTAAGGTTGTGTCTGGTGCAATTACAGAAATTTATAGTGGTAGAGAAGAAATTAGCTCTATTGAGTAGTTATGAGAGGTGTAGTTATGCAGAAATTATATTTAGATTGTGATGGTGTTATATTGGATACTATTGTCGGACCTTATAAGATTTTGGCTGAAATGGGTATTTCTGAAGAAGAAGACGTTAGAGCTTTTTATAGACAAATCGATTGGAAAAGCTTGATTATTCAGTCGGGAGAAATAGATAATGCGTGTCAAAAAATCGAGGCTCTTCGTGAGTGTGGTCTATTTGACATAAGTATTTTGAGTCATGTTAATTCTGATAATGAAGCTTCTGCGAAAAAAGAATATTTTGCATATAAGCTTCCCGGTATAGAAGTAATAACTGTTCCTAAAGGTATCGAAAAAGCTGACTTTGTTAAGGCAAATGGTGCAATACTAGTCGATGATTATTTGCCTAATTTGGAATATTGGTCCGAAAAAGGTGGCATTTCTATTAAGTTTTCTGATTCTGGAAAAGTGTGTAAATTTGAAACTATTACTTCTTTGCTTGAGTTAATTAATGGATGTAAAGTTAAGGAGAGAGTAAGATGAAACTTATTAATGTAAAAGGTACTGAAGATAGTCTTCCTAATAAAGAAGTTACCAAAAGAAAAGTTATTAATACTTTGACTGATACTTTTGAAAAATATGGATATTTACCTCTCGATACCTCTATTTTGTGTTACTATGATTTACTTTCTTCTAAATATGCAGGAGGCAGTGAAATTTTAAAAGAGGTATATACACTAAAAGATCAGGGAAATAGGAATTTAGGACTTAGATACGATCTTACAGTTCCTTTTTCTAAAGTTATTGGTATGAATGTAGGAAAAGAGATTACTTTACCTTTTAAGAGGTACGAAGTAGGCAAGGTATTTAGAGATGGTCCTGTCAAATTGGGTCGCGCAAGAGAGTTTTATCAATGTGATGTCGATGTTTGCGGAATAGAAGGTAGCTATATAGAAGCTGAAATGTTATCTATGACGGTTGCTTGTTATAAAAAACTTGGTATTAATGTCGACATTGAAGTCAACAATAGAAAGCTTTTAGAGGGATTTATTATTGCCAGTGGTATTGACGATGAATTATCTAGTAAAGTAATATTAGCGGTTGATAAGCTTGCTAAAATTGGTGAAGAGGGAGTTAAAAAAGAGCTTTTTGATTATGCTATTCCTACAGAGCAATTAGATAAACTTTTTGGCTTTTTTAAGCTATCTATTAGTGATTTAGATAGTCTTAATATAAATAATGATATTTTCCTCGAAGGTAGAGAAGAAATTAAGGAACTATTTTCTTATATTGATGGACTTGGTCTTGAAGAATGTAAGTTTACTCCGTATTTAGCAAGAGGACTTGAAATATATACTGGTACTGTTTGGGAAGTATTTGATAGAGAAAAAAGATTGACTTCCGCAATTGGTGGCGGAGGAAGATATGATAAGATTATTACTAATTTTATTAATGATGGTAATACTTATCCAGCTGTTGGGATTTCTTTTGGTATTGTTCCAATATGTGAAATACTTGGAAAGAAAGATACTAAAGCGCCATATGATATGCTTATTATTCCGATGGGTACAGAGCTTGCAAGTTTGAAACTGGCTAATAGTCTTCGTGATAAAGGAATTAAAGTAATGATTGAAATGAGTGGTAGAAAATTAAAAAAGGTTCTAGAGTCCGCTGATAAGAATGGTGTTGCTTATGTTGCTATAATAGGTGATAATGAAATTAATAGTGGTACGTTAGAAATTAAAGATATGATATATAATAAAAAAATAAAAGTAGGAATAAAAGATATTGATGGAATATGTGAAATAATAACAAAAAGATGAAAGTATAATGGAAGCTTTTTTGGCAGATAATTAGTGTTATTATAAATTAATTTATCTGTTTTTTTGTGTATGCTTGATATTCATATTTTAAGTAATTATATTTAATGTAGCTACTTTTTATTTTTTTGTTACTAATATTTTGTAGTTTTACGGTGATATTATATTGCAAAATTACTAATAATTTGTTATTATATTTATAGTAAGGAGTGTCCTAAATATGAAAGAAAATAAACTGAATGTATTTTTATTAATAACTTCTGTTCTTAGTATTTCTGTATTAGTAGTAGGGGCTACTTATTCTTTTTTTACAATGTCTGCGATGAGTAGGGTTAATGCTGTTTCTGTAGAAGCTGGAAAAGTTCAACTTGGACTTGGTGTTTCTCCTATATATACTGGTTATAAATTAATTCCAATGAATGATGATGATGTAATGAAGGCATATAATCAAAAATGTTTGGATGATGTTGGAAGTGGTGCTTGCTTGGCTTATGGAGTTGAGGTTTTTAATTATTCCGATAGTCAAGATATTATAGGGAGAATTGACTTTAATATGAATGGAATATCTAATTTGAGTTATCTTGTTTTAGATGAAAATGGGAATCCCTATTTAAATACTACTAAGGTAGCTGGAGATGGAACTAACATGTCTCTTGGTAGTAGTTTTACTTTAAGTGAAGGTAGTAGTACTATGCCTTTTTCGAGAAAGTTTGTTCTTATTATTTGGATTAGTAACTTAGATAGAGATCAAAATGCTGATGATATGGGTGGTAATTTTTCTGCCACTGTGACTTATTCATCAGTTTTGGGAGGCAGAATTACCGCTACTGTAGATGGCGAAAAGGAAACTAATAGACAGACTGCTCTTATGGGGGATGATTAATATGGACAGAAAACTTTTTGGCATGGTCTGTTTTGTTTTGGCGATAGTTATTATTGTTACTAGTGGTGCTTCTTTTGCTTATTATACATCATCTGATACTGATGATAATATTAGCGGTACTGTTAATGATTTTGATGTCGATATGGTAATTAATACTGTTTATCAAGCAGACCAATTGATTCCTTTGAATAATAGTTTAGTTAAATCGGCAATTTCTAAATCTAGTAATAAATGTATTGATAATAATGGTTATGAATCTTGTTCTTTATTTACGTTAACACTTAAAAATAGTGGCGATCCACAAGTACTTAATGGTTATATTATCACAAATAGTTCTACTTATGTTACAGATAACTTGAAGTTTCAAATATATGACTCTAATTTTAATGCTGTTACGGATGTTATTAGTATATCTAGAACTATTGATGAAAAAGTTTATTTTACTAAGAATTCGAGTATTGTTGGAACGGCTGTCAATAATGCTGATGTTGTATATTATTTAGTTATATGGCTTACAGAGACAGGTAGTGTTCAAAATGATGATTATGGTAGGAGTTTTACTGGAAAAGTTGGTTTTGAGTCAATACATGGTGAAAATTTAACGGCATCTTTTTCTACTTAATTAATATACTGTAACATAAAATGGTTGACAGTATATTTTTTTTATGATAGAATTTTTATAGAAAGAGAGGGATATTATGGCAGTTAAAATAAGACTTAAGAGAATGGGAGCAAAGAAAGCACCTTTTTATCGTGTAGTAGTAGCGGATTCAAGAAGTCCAAGAGATGGTAAATTTATTGAAAATATTGGTACTTATAATCCTCTTGCTACACCAGCGGAAGTTAAAATTGATGAAGAGGCCGCTATTAAATGGCTTAATAATGGTGCAATACCTACTGATACGGTTAAAAGTTTATTTAGTAAAATGGGAATTATGGAAAAATTTCATAATTTAAAACAAGGTAAATAATGAATTTAGTAGAACTTACAGAATTAATTATTAAAAAATTAGTGATTGATTCAGATTCGGTATCAGTAAAGGAATTTGAGTCTGATGATGAAAATACAGTATTGATAGAAGTTATGGTTAGTAGTGATGAGATGGCTAAAGTTATAGGTCATGCTGGTAAGACTATTAATGCAATTAGAACTATTGTTCAGGCTGCTTCTTTTAATCATGATAATAAATTAGTTAAAATCAACGTTGACTCATATTAATAGAACTATCAAGTTCTATTTTTTGATGTAATAAAAAAAGATGACAGAAGTTTTTAGAAGTGTCATCTTAAATTCTATTTTTTTCTTATTCTTCCTTTACCAGTAGGAATTGTAATTGGCATATTTATGCCATTTGTCTTATTTTCGAGTGTTTTTTTGGTTAATCTTGTTAGTTTGTGATGTTGGAAATAGTTATATAGTTCATTTGCTTCTTGTGAAGTAGATGCTTGGGCTATTGTAGTTGCACATAATATTGAGCTTTGTGTAATTACTTGATTTGTATTTAAAAATTCATGTACTAGGTTTGCTATTTCACTATCTGAAATTTCTAATATTGTGAGTATATAATTATTTATATCTGGTGTTGGTATATCTTTTTTTCTTGGATTTAACTTTTCACATAAAATAAACATTAGTTTTGCTTGATATTCTTCGCGAGTAAATTCGATTTTTTGTGCAATGGAATAGGCAATATCATATTTTAGTGCATTATCATTTGTTAGTATTTTGTAAATATAGCGGGCTTTAAATTCTTTGTTTGCTTCTAGAATCATCGATATTCCAAAAAATGTAAGACCATTTTTTTTAATTTTTGGGTTTACTAAAAGTCCACTGATATAATAATATTTTGTTAATTCTTTGTTTTTCCCGAGGTGACCTAGTATCTCCATATAGTCATATAGTGATATTTTTTCATATGGCTTTTTGCCTTTTGCAACTATTTTGTCTGGATGTTTTTGAAAATCATAAGATAGTTTTGCATTTAAAGTTAATATTTTATTCATTATATCAAGTGTAAAACCATCTGTATGTAATTGATGTGCTAGTTCCATTTCCCTTATAACATCTAAAGTATCTTTATCTTCTGTAGTAGGTATATCTATCATCTTTTATCCCTCTTTCTATCGCGCTATATTATATAGTAAATATGCTTATTTGTCAAATCAAAATCTACTACTTGCTTTTTTTATCAAAATCTACTACTTGCTTTTTTTATTCATTTATCTTATAATAGTAGTCAGAGGATAGTTATGAGTAAGATAAAAGATGTTTATGCGAGAGAAATATTAGATTCTAGAGGTAATCCAACTATAGAAGTTGAAATTACTTTGGAGTCTGGAATAAAGGCTGTGGCTTCAGTTCCTAGTGGTGCTTCTGTTGGTAAGAATGAGGCACTTGAACTTAGAGATAATGATATTAATAGATATCATGGTAAAGGTGTTCTTAGAGCTGTCAATAATGTTAATAATATTATTAGACCCCTACTTATTGGAAGAGATTCTTTGGATCAAAGAGGAATAGATGAGATGATGATAGTAGAAGATGGCACTTCTAATAAGAGCAAGTTAGGAGCAAATGCTATACTTGGAGTATCACTTGCTAATTTAAAGGCTGCTGCTAAATATAGTGGTAAAGAGTTATATGAATATTTGGGTAGTGACTATAGTATGCCTAGATGTATGATGAATATTTTAAATGGTGGAGCGCATGCTAGTAATAAATTGGATTTTCAAGAGTTTATTATTATACCTAGTTTATCAGAATATCATGAAAATTTACGAATGGGGTCGGAAATATTTAATACTTTGAAAAAGATATTGGAGAAAAGAGGACTACTTTGTGGTGTAGGTGATGAGGGAGGTTTCGCGCCACTTATCGATGATGCTGTCTCGGCTTTAGAACTTATTAGTGATGCAATAACTAAGAGTGGTTATGTTCTTGGTAAAGATGTTTTTATTGGACTTGATGTAGCGGCTTCCGAGTTCTATAACGAAGAAGAAGATTATTATTTATTGGAAGGTAGGAGATATTCCAAAGAAGAGCTTGTATCCTATTACAAGAGGCTGGTAGATAAATATCATATTGTATCCATTGAGGATGGTATGGCTGAAGAAGATTATGAGGGATGGAAAATCCTTACTGACGAATTAGGAAGTATTCAACTAGTTGGTGATGATTTATTTGTTACTAATAAAGAATTACTTAAAAAGGGTATAGATATGAAAATAGCTAATAGTGTTTTGGTGAAGTTAAATCAAATTGGTACTGTCAGTGAAACTATTGATACTATAAAGCTTGCTAAAGATAATGATTATAAGACAATTATATCTCATCGTAGCGGTGAGACAGAAGATGACTATATAGCAGATTTTGCGGTTGGTCTTAATTTAGGACAAATTAAAACAGGATCTTTATCTAGAGGTGAGAGAACTGCTAAATATAATAGATTACTTAGAATCGAGGAAAAAATAAGATGAGAAGAATGCTTTTATATATTTTTTCTTTGATGGTTTTGGTGGGATGTACAAACGAGGTAGAGGAAGAGAAAAATGTTTATTTAACCTATAAAAGTAATTTACAAGAAACTGAGGACCTAAAAAGTGAGAGTGAGTTAGGATTTAATACTTATTTTGATGTGCAAAAAGAGGGCGAGGAAAAAATTAATTATAGTCTTGTGATAAGTGATGCTAAAGTTGATATGTACGATGTTAAAGCTCTTTTGATACATGATTTCATGGTAGATGATGTTTTTCCAAGTGTTGGTATATTTGATGAGCCTGTTCAGCTGCTTAGAAATTCTGACGATGAAATTGTTTTAAGTGGTAGTATTAATTCTGACAGTGATATTAGTGATATTAAATTTAGGTTGTATCTTGAATATGAAGATAGCAATAATCTTACTAATGCTATTTATTACGAAGTTAATAGGGGATAGTATATTTATATAGTTCGACAAAAAATTATATGATTACAGTCGTATAATTTTTTTGGTGATATGATGAAAGTAAAAGTTTTTGATGAAGAGCATGAAAAAGACTTAGAAAATAGTATTAACAATTTTATAAATGAAAATGCTATTGAAATTATCGATATCAAGCTGTCTTCATCGTGTAGTGTATATGCAGAAGAACAAATTTATTGTTTTACTGCGCTTATTATGTATGAAAACAAAAAAGAGGAATAGTGTTTTTCTTTATATAAAATTGTAAATATGGTATTATATATACGGGAAGTGAAAAATGAGAACAAAAAAAATATTTTTAAATATGTTATGTGATATATTACCTTACTTATTGATTGGGGTAATAGGTATCATAAAGATGGATGCTCTAATTACTAATATTGGTGATGTTGGCAACGGGTATTATCAGACTATCAATCAGATTATTTCATATGTTTTTTTGGCTCAGGCTGGTTTTTCTGATGCGGTAATATATAGTTTGTATAAGCCTTTTGCAGAAAAAAATAAGGATGATATTAATGCTATTTATGGAGGGGCAAGAAGAGTATTTAGAGTAATAGGCTTTATTATTTTGGGCATTATTTGTTTGGTCAGTTTAGGCTTATATTTATTTTATCATTTTGAGGATGGTTATAAGGCGTCCGCTACGATATGTTTCTTTATTATTTCTACATCATATTTGATATCATATTTTGGTAAGGGGCAAACATATTCGGCGGTTTTATCAGCGGCTCAAGAAAAGTATGCTTATTCACTTGTCTTTAATTCTGTTAAGATTTTGTGCGATATTTTAATTATTGTTGTCACTATTAAATTTAAATCTTTAGAATCTATTGCTATTGTTATTTTGTTTATGAAGATACTTGAGGAAATTATAAATAGAATTGTTGTTAAAAAGAAATATCCTTATCTTCATGAGATTGCAAGAAAAGATACTAGTATGGTGAAGATGACAAAAGATCTTGCTTGGACACAAGTTGGGTATTTGGTTCTTAACAATGTAGATGCTCTTCTTCTTATGGGATTTAATGGTCCTGTTATGGTTAGTATTTATACTACTTACAATTATATTCTTAGATTTTTAAATGAGATTGCTTCTAGGATGGAGCTTGCTAGTGTATATTCCTTTGGTAATGTCTTTGCAAAGAAAGAAAATGATAGAATATATTCTCTTTTTAAGGAATATTTGATGATGTTTATTTTAATTGCTTTTTGTATGTCACTTACGTTTATGATAGGTATTAGAGGTTTTATAAATGTTTGGGTTGGTAAAGAAAATTATATATTGAGTTATCTTACAGTTGTTCTTTTTACGTCTACTTTATTTTTTAACATATTATACTATCCTCTAGTAGCGGTTATTAATGCCGATGGTCTATTTAAGGAAAATAAAAAGCATATTTTTATCTGTGCTTTTATAAACTTGGCGCTATCACTTGTGCTTATTAATTTCTTTGGAATAAATGGTATTTTATTTGGCACATCTGTTGCTTTTCTAACTAATATTTTACTTAAATCTAATTTGGTGGTAAAAAGAGTTCTTAAGAATATAAGTTTGGTTTCTATTCTTAAATATTATATTATATCAGCTATCCTATTTGTGATATTATCCCTTGTTTTACTACCGGTAGAAAGCTATTTCTTGAATACTTCTGAAGGCTTTATTATTACTATATTGAAACTTGGACTTATCTTTGCCATTATTACTTTGTTAGTTTCTGCTATTATGTATTTAATTAGTAAAGATACTAGGAATTTATTTAAAAGGGTTACTGGTATGATAAGAAGAAAATTAAAAAAAAATAGAAAAGAAGAATCTATTTAAAATTCTTCTTTTTCTAATGTTTTGTGATGATTAGTTTTTTGTAGAGTTTTCCTTGATATGTGTTTCTTTTGACCATTTCCTTGTCAATGTCATTGAGAACGCAAAATTTTTTTAGTAACCAATCTGGTGCTACTAATGTGTTTTTATCTGGATCTGATGTTATACGATTGATGACAATTTTTGGATTTAATAGTTCTAATTGCTTGATTGTAATATCTATATATTCTTCTTTAGTCAAAAGATGAAATTTTTCTTTATTATACATTGTTTCTAAAGGGGTATCTTTAACGATATTTAACATATGAATTTTTATTCCTTGTATATCTAGTGTATTTAAGTGTCTTACTGTATCTAACATCATTTCTTCTGTTTCATATGGTAATCCATTAATGATGTGGACTACTACATTTATTTTTTTCTTTCTAAGTTTTTTTACCATTTCATCAAACTCTTTTAGAGTATGACCTCTATTGATTAGTTTAGATGTTTTTTCATGAATTGTCTGAAGACCTAACTCGATAGTGAGAAATGTGATTTTATTTAAATATGCTAAATAATTTAAAGTGTCATCGGTGATAGCATCGCATCTTGTGGCGATTGATAATCCTATTACATTATCTATATTTAGGACCGTTTCATATTTTTCTTTTAATATGGAAAGGGGAGCATATGTATTGGTTCTTGCTTGAAAATAGGCGATGTATTTGCTGTTTGGCCATTTTTGGTCAATTATTTTTCTTACATCATTAAATTGTATTATTAAATCTTTATTGGGATTTCCTCCATGTTCTCCAGATCCTGTTTTCGAGCAATATATGCATCCACCATATCCTTTAGTACCATCTATATTTGGACAAGTGAATCCGGCATTTAAACTTACTTTAAAAACTTTTGAATTAAATTTGTTTTTAAAATAGTAGTTTAGTGTATGGTATCTTTTATTATCTAGTGAATATTTAAACATCGATTTCACCTCGTGTAATATTGTATCATAAATGGGAAAAAATACATACTAATAATGGTGATTTTATATGAGTAATGTGAAGAAATATAATTTATTTATTTTATTTTCGACTTTAGCAAGAAATATAGTTGAGGTTTTTTCTTCTGTTATTTTATATAAGATGGGATATTCTTTTAAAGAGATACTTTTATTTTATGCTATTTTATATTTTACGGGATCTATTATTAGTACTATCGTAATATATTTGACTAAGTTTATAAAACCTAAATATATTTTAATTATATCTAGCTTAATTTTTAGTGGGAGTTTTTATTATATGTCAGTAATGGAAAGAAGATTCTTTAATTTGGTTATTTTTGGGATTATAAATGGAATTGGTGCTTATTCATATCATGCGTTTAGGCATTATTATGCTATTAAATCTATTAATGGTCACGAAAAGAAAGAAATTGGTAGTATATTGATATTTACAAATATTGCTATGATTATTTCTTCTTTTATTGGAGCATATGTTCAGGATAAATTTTCGGTTCTCGTATTAGCTATTATGATTGTTTTAATTTCTTTAGTTGCGGTTATACCTATCTTTGGGTTTAAGAATAATATGGATAAAGATCTTATTGTGTATAAAAAAATTGAAAGAAATAAGCTCTTATTTTTTATGCTAGAACAAGCTAAAGTTATAAATTTAAGTTTGCAACCGCTATTTTTATATTTATTTATTGATGATAAAGTCACTTATGTTGGAATATTTAATGTTATCATGGGGTTAAGTGCTTGTATATTTATTTATTTTTTTGTGAGGAAAATTGATGATAAGAAGTATTTTAAGTATTTAAATATTTTATTTTGTTTATTTCTTGTTTTGAAGCTAAATATTAGTAACAAATATCTTCTTCTTTTTGTTGCTTTATTTGAAGGTTTTGGCATTAAAATGTTTGAAATTGTGTCTACGGAAAATATTTATAATATAGATAATAATGTTAATATTAAAGGTTATCTAATAATTACTGAAATTATTTTTTGTGTTACGAGATGTATTATGTGTTTAATCTTTTATTTTATTAATGATATAAGAATTATTCTTTATGTGACAATTGGCTTGATATTTGCGGTCGGGTTTATTGAAAGAGAGGATGTTAAATAATAAAAAAGTTTAGTAAATTAATTGACTAAAGGATTTATTTAATATATAATTGTCTTTGAAAGATGTGATAGAATGAAAAAGATGATAATGTTGTTATTTTTGTTTTTAATTATTAGTATCCCTTATGGTTTTGTAGAGGCTAAAAGTTTGAATGATTATTATAATGAACTTTCGAAACTACAAAAGCAAAAGGAGGAAGCTGATAGAAATAAAGATTTAACTGATGCTGAAATTACTACATTAACTGATGAAGTTAATACTATTGTTTCTAATGTCAATCAGATTAAAAATGATATTAAGCAAGCTGAGGATGATATTGCTGATAGTCAGAAGAAAATAGAAGAAAAAAAGGATGAGACGAACGAATTACTCAAATTTCTTCAGATTTCTTCTGGTGAAAATGTTTATTTAGAATATATTTTTGAAGCAGACTCATACACTGATTTTATTTATAGGTATTCTGTGGTGTCACAGCTTGCGGAGTATAATAATAATTTAATGGAAGAATTAAGAAACCTTATTGTGACTTTAGAAAGTAAAAAAGAGGAGCTTGCTACAAAGAGAAGCAGTTTGGAAGCAAAAAGTAATGAGCTAAATACGAAGATTGCGACGCTTAGAGTTAATCTTGCCAATTACAAAGAAGAAGGTACGACAATCGAAGAAGATATAAGAGACTTGAAAGATCAAATTGAGAAGTATGAAGACATGGGATGTTCTAAGAATGAAGATGTTACTGCTTGTGTTGAAAGACTTAGTAATTCAGATATTCCGATTAATGCTACTGGGTGGAATTATCCTCTGACATGGGGATGTGTGACTAGTGAATATACTGGGTATGAAATTAGACCTGATTGGATAGGTGGTGGACACCATGGTATTGATTTGGATTGTGTAAATGAAGGCACTAACGTTTATGCTGCCGCTAATGGAATTGTTGCTAGGGTTGTTTATTACTCTAGTTGTGGTGGAAATATGGTTTGGGTGTATCATAATGTCAATGGTGTACCTTATACAACTGTTTATATGCATCTACTTAACATATCAGTAAGTCCTAATCAAATTGTCAGTCCTCAGACAAAAATTGGTGAGGTTGGCGGTGGGTCAACAGCTTCTTACGATGATTGTACTGGTGGTACGCACCTTCACTTTGGAATGGCTTATGGCCACAATGCTTTTAATTTTAATAGTAATTCTTTTAATCCTAGAAACATATATAATTTTCCAGCTTTAGTTTATAGTGGTGGTGGATATTTCTCTAGGTAGAATGTGTTTCTGTTTTGGATAGTAATTTATATTTAGAATTAATTATTATTTAATTCTTTTTTACTTCAACGGGGAGGTATTTATGGAAGGTCTTACTAAGCAAGAAGTAGAATATAGAAAAAATAATGGTTTGGTTAATAATGAAAATATTAAGTATACTAGAACGATTAAAGATATTGTTTTATCTAATAGTATAACTTTGTTTAATATTTTGAATGTCTCCCTTGCTATTCTTGTCTTAACAACGGGATCAATTCAAAATGTTACTTTTGTTGGCACAATTATATTTAATACACTTATTGCTATTTTTCAAGAAGTGAAGGCAAAGAGAATTCTCGATAATATAAAGGTTACTAATCAAGATAAAGTTGTAGTAATTAGAGAAGGTAAAAAAGAGGAAATTCCTAAAGAAGAAATTGTAATTGATGATTTAATGTATTTATCGTCTGGAGATAATGTGGTTGTCGATTTGGTCATTGTTAAATCTAGTAGTTTAGAGGTTGATGAATCTATTATTACTGGAGAAGCAGATGCAATTATTAAGAGAAAGAATGATAAGGTTATATCTGGTTCGATTGTTACTAGTGGTAGTGCTTATGCTAAAGTAATAAGTATAGGTAAAAATAATTATGCTAATAATTTGATAAAAGAAGCTACGTCTATTAAAGATAATTCTTCTTATTTACAAGGAATTATTAATAAAATATTAAAGATTGTTACGATAGTTATTGTTCCTGTGGGAATACTTCTTTTTATTAGCCAATATTTTTATAGTAGACAGTCTTATAATGAGGCGATACTTTCGACAGTAGCGGGCATTATTGGTATGATACCGGAGGGACTTGTTCTTCTTACTTCGATTGCTTTGACTGCTGGAGTTATTAAAATGGCCAAGAAAAAGGTAATTATTCAGAAATTACATGGTATTGAAATTTTATCTTGTACTGATATATTGTGTCTAGATAAAACAGGAACGATTACCGATGGCACTATGGAAGTTATTGATTTGATTTCTCTTGATCGACGTGTTAATATAGAAGATATTATTTCTAACATATGTACAGAAGAAGCTAATAATGCTACTGACATAGCTCTAAAGAAAAAATTTGGAGTAAAAAATAATCTCAATGTTACCGATCGTATTCCTTTTTCTTCTTCTAAGAAGTGTAGTATTACGGAAATAGATGGTATTAAGTATTATCTTGGTGCTTTAGAATACATTGTAAATAAAAGAATTACTGATTACAAAGAACTTACTGAATATATAGATAATGGTAATAGAATTATTTCTGTGGTAAGGGAGAAAGATGACTTGGAAGTTCTTGCTTTTATTATCTTAAAAGACAATATAAGAAAATCTGCTAAAGAAACTTTAGAGTATTTTAAAAAACAAGATGTCGATGTTAAGATTATATCTGGTGATAATCCTATTACTGTGTCTAATATTTTGAGGCAATTAGAAATAGATGATTATGATAAATTTGTAAGTGGACCAGATCTTCCAAACGATTATGAAAAACTAAAAGAGACGGTTAAAGATAAGAAGATATTTGGACGTGTAACTCCTAATCAAAAGCAAATGATAATCAAAGCTTTAAAGGAAGAGCATACAGTTACGATGATAGGAGATGGAGTCAATGATATTCTTGCTCTTAAGGAAGCAGACTGTGGAATTGCTCTAGCAACTGGAATCAATGCTGCTAGAAGTGTTAGCGAAGTTGTTCTTACCGATGCTGACTTTGCCGTTTTACCTGATATTGTTAATGAAGGTAGAAGAGTTGTCAATAATATAGAGAGAGTTGCATCAATGTATCTTATAAAGACAACATATTCATTTTTGCTTTCGCTTTTGTCGATTGGTCTATCTCATGAGTATCCTTTTTATCCGATTCAGCTATCTCTTATTAGTACTTTCTGTGTTGGGCTTCCTTCGTTTTTCTTGGCACTGGAACCTAATTATAACAAGGTTGGGAAAGATTTTATTGCTAAGGTGTTTAGAAATGCTCTTCCTAATGGGATAACTGTAGTTCTTAATGTTTTTATTGTTATTATGTTTTGTACAATTTTCCATAAAGATTTTGAGTCATATCGATTAGTTGTAGTATCACTTACTGGTTTTGTTACTTTGAGACTTTTATATACTATTTGTAAACCTCTTAATTTGGCTAGAAATATCTTGCTGGTATTTTGTACAATATCCTTCTTTGAAGTTTTGATTTTACTTCCAAATTTATTTTTAGTATCAAGATTTAATATAGTTAGTATTATTTTTATAGCTATTTTAGGGTTTATTGATACGTATATAATAGATTTCTTGGAAGAAATGTATGATAGAATATTGTTTAAGTATAGGGATTGGAAAAATGAAAGAGAAAAAAAGAAAAAATTGGCTTAGAATAATTTGGGTGACAGGTCTTTATTTGACTTTGATAGGTATTTTGATATTGGTCGTTATTTATAAAGTAAAATACGAAGGGTAGTGATATTATGTTTGTCGACGAAGTTGTGATGACAATTGAAGCTGGTAGCGGTGGCGATGGATGTATGGCTTACCGAAGAGAAAAATATATTCCAATGGGAGGCCCTTATGGTGGAAATGGGGGTAAAGGCTCTGATATTATATTTAAAGCTGATGGGGGACTTAAAACGTTAATTGATTTAAGATATCAAAAAAAAATAAGAGGAAATAATGGAAGCAACGGAGAAGGTAAAAATAAGAATGGTAGTAATAGTGATGATATTGTAATAAAAGTTCCTGTAGGAACTACTATTCGTGATAATGATACTGGCAGTGTTATTGCTGATCTTGTAAAAAATAATGAAGAAGCTGTTATTGCCTATGGTGGAAGAGGTGGAAGAGGAAATGTTAGCCTTGCTACTCGTAGTAATCCTTGTCCATCGTATGCTGAAAAAGGCGAACCAGGCGAAGTTAGAAACATTAAAGTAGAACTTAGAATGATTGCTGATGTTGGATTGGTTGGTATGCCATCTGTCGGTAAGAGTACTATTCTTTCGATGATATCAAATGCTAATCCAAAAATTGCCAGCTACCATTTTACTACTTTATCTCCTAATCTAGGTGTTGTAAAAACAGAGGGTAATACTTTTGTGGTTGCCGATTTGCCAGGCCTTATCGAAGGGGCTAGTTTAGGTGTAGGACTTGGTCATAAATTTTTAAAACATATTGAGAGAACAAAAATTATCGCTCATGTCATCGATATGTCTGGTGCAGAAGGAAGAGATCCTTATGAAGATTATGTCACTATTAGAGAGGAATTAGGAAAGTTTAGTTCAAAGTTATTATCAAAACCAGAAATAATTATTGCTAATAAGATGGATGGAGTTAATGCCAAAAATAATTTAGCTATTTTTACTGAAAAGGTCGATAATAAGAAAATCTTTGAAGTTACTGCTTTAATTAATGCTGGCTTAGATAAGGTTATCTATGAATTAGCTAAGATGACTAAAAGTATTCAGAGGGAAGAGTTATATTCTTCTGATGTACAGGAAAGTCATGTTTTATATAAATTTAAAGCGGAGAAGCCTTTTAGCATTGTCAAAGATAAAGATGTGTTCGTTATTAAAGGCGATGCTGTAGAAAAGTTATTTAGGATGACTAATTTTAATACAGAAGAAGCCTATGAGAGATTTTCAAATAAAATTAGAAGAATGGGAATAGATGACGAATTAGAAAAAATGGGAATAGTAGAAGGTGATACTGTAAGAATATTTGATTTTGAGTTTGAATGGCGAAAGTAGTGATTTATATGGAAATTGTTGTAGCAAAGTTAGAAGATTTAAATAGAATAAAAGAAATTTATAAAAAAATAATAAAAAATATGTATGATAATGATATTAAAATTTGGAATGAGTATTATCCAAATGAAGTCTTTGAGTCTGATATAGAACAAGGACATCTTTATTTATTAAAAGAAAACAACAATATATTAGGAGCTTTTGTATTATATGAACATAAAGATCTTGAAGAAGGACTAGAATGGTCAGATTGTAAAGCAAAATCTTATTTGCTAAATAGAGTTGGTGTTAATGTAGCGTATTTACATCAAGGAATAGGGAAAAAACTTATTGCCGAGGCGTCTAAGTTGGGACAGAAAAAAGGTGCAAACTATTTACGTTTATTAGTTAGTGATATAAATATACCCGCTATAAATTTATATTTAAAACGCTGTGTACTAGTTTGTAAGGGGTGAATAGTTATAGTCAGCATACACTTCATAAAAATCTATACCAGAAGAATTT
>CALVHX010000005.1 GCA_944329195.1 uncultured Bacilli bacterium
TCTTCGACATATTCATTATACTACATAACCTTGTGTTTGAAAATACCTTTACCCCCTATAATCTAGTACACAGCGAAGTAAAAAAAGATAAAATAGAAAATACTTTTTTAGAAAATGTAATAAAGAAATTTCAAACTATAAGTGGGTATCATGTGTGGCTTGGTTTTATTGATAATTATAGACCGTTTAAAAATTCATCCTTTGTTTTAAAAGAAAATAACAACATTCAAATTCCATTATCTAGTATTGGTTCTGGATTTGAAATGATTTTTTCCCTTATTTATTCTTATTATTTATCCAAGCAGAACAATAAAAAAATGATCATACTAATAGATGAACCAGAATTACATTTACATCCTGATGTTAAAAAGAAATTTGTAGATTTTCTATTAGAAATATCAAAAGACATTCAAGTAATAATAACTACACATTCGCCAATTTTGGTTAAACAATTAATGTATAATGAATTCGTAAAAAGCATTGTTATTCATAGCGATAAAACTATATCAGATATTAGTGATTTAAAATTATCTTATCTTTCTTCCAATGAAATAAATTATATTGCATTTGGATTGGCAACAGAAGAATGCCATAATGAACTTTACGAGGAAATTAAAAGTTTAAATGGAAATACATTAAAAATTAAAGATTTTGATAATCAATTCTTTGTAGTTACCAAAAATCAGCAAAAACTATACCCATGGATGGGCAACGCTAATGAAGTTAGTATACATACTTTTATTAGGAACCAGATACATCATAGAAAAGATAATGGAGAAGCAAAATATGATGATTTAAAATCATCAATTGATTTCATGAGAAGTTGCTTATAATTATTGCAGTTAAAAAAATAATGCGGTATAATTAATACATCAAATACGAATGAACTTTTTACTAAAGTGTGCGTAACCCCTTTAGTAAACGCTCCATTTGAAAACAACTTACGGACTAATTGAAGTTCGTGAGTTTTTATTTTATATAAATCTAGTTGAAAAAATATAACTGAAAACAAGCAGTACTTCAGAACTTAAACTTAAATATGTGTGAGGACAAATTAAACTTTATGTCTTAGCTAGCACTGAAAACATACTCCCGTAAGTTCTCTATTATGGTAAATCCCATACCTTAAATAAAAGAAAAGAAATCATATTTATAAAAATATTATTTAAATGAATCAGAAAAGAAAATGCTAAAATAAAGTCAGACTATTTAAGTCTAACTTTATTAAAAATTAGTTATCCTTATAATTAAAATTATTGGTTCATATCATCTTTTTTGTATGCTCTTAACCAAAGTTCTCTTTAAAATTCTATCACCATTTTTAGGCCCAGTTCCTAAGGCAGATATCTCAACATTAGTCTCTCTTTCAAGCCAACTAAAATATTCTCTTAAATATCTATTAAAATAATACTCTTCAAAATTACCTTTTTCACCTTTAAAATCTAAATCTAATTGTTGAAAAAAGTTTAAATACAAACTAGAAGGAGTATTAATTTGACAATTTGTTTTTAATTTTCTTATATCTAAATCGAATATTCTTCTTTCCATTTTTGTTACTGTCGTTTGTTCAGATTGATCAAATATAGTATTAGGTGGAAAATCACTATCTACCATTGGAAGTTCAATCAACTTTGTTTCATATTCAGATAATCCCTTAGATTTATACATTAATCGTTCTAATTCTAGAGCTTCAATTAATGTTATAGTATCTAAATTTTTTGATTTATAATTTTCTCCAAAAACTTGTTTTAAATATATTGGAGGGCAATGACTGATAATTTTCTTTAATTTTTTAATATTTAAATGACTAGGAAAACATTCAACATCACCACGACAAGGATAGCATCCATACATTGCCGCAAGATTAACTTGTGTCCACATTAATTCATCGCCACTACCATAACCACCTGTATAGATAACGTCTCCAGATTTAGTTACATTACTAATTCTTATTGGAAAAGGTCTTATCACCATAATAGTTTGTAATAGTCTTTCGGGTGAAATTCCTGAATCTGCAAGTAATTGCGCAGTAGAAACATTTCTACTAGTAACATAAGGATAATTACCACTATGATTTAAATCTAAATCACACCCTTGAGATCCTTCTAACATTACATATTCTAAAGGGTTATCAAGATGATTATATAATCTCTCTATCCATTCGCCATTAGAACAAACAATTGCATTTTTAAACGTCTTAAAAAATTCTAATCTATTATCACGAAGAATTTTTTCACTTAAAACAGCTCCACATCCTTTAAATGTTGAACCACTTTTAATATGTTCTTTTTCATATTGTTTATGTCTTTCATCAATTAAAGGAACCATTTCATGAACATAAATTTTTCTATCCCCTAGATATTTACTAGCTTGTTCATATTCATTGCTAAATACTTCCATATCAATAGCAGAACCAGGACCTATAAATAACTCTGTATTAGGATTAACTGATGATACGGGGATATTTCTAAAAACAGTAGCATTACCATTTTCATCTACAAAAGTATGACCTGCATTTGGCATACAATTAGTAACAGAAGCACCTAGATTAATGGATTTATCAGTTGCTATTTCCCCAATAACTTTAGCCTTACCACAACTACCAGCTTCTCCATCTATTACTGATATAACATTTTTAACCATAATATCTCCCTAAATAAGTTTTACTTTAAATCATTTATAACCCCATTTATTAAATTTAAATCTGACGGAATAATCCATTTTACATTTGCTATTTTAAATAATACTAAAGGTATAATGGCACCACTTCTTGCACCATCCATCCATTTAGGATTATTAGGCATTAATTTATATAATTCATCAAGAGAAATATCATAAAATACCTTTTTAGTACCTTCAATATAATCTTCTAAACTAAGCATATATTTATGAACATTATCATTAAACAAAGTATTATCTACTAAATTAAATCCAGTTAGCAATTCAAATCTTTCTTCACCACCAGTAAATATTGCACAATCATAATCTTTATCTAATTCAATATTAGATAATTTTTCTAGAGCAAACTTTTCCATCTCTTCAACAGTATTACCACTATATTTGTCATTAACTTTATCAAAATTATTTAATAAATCAGCGACGCCAATCGTTAAATTTTTTGTATCAGTTATTTTATCACCTACAAAAGTTACTAACTCAGTAGTTTTACCACCCATATTAATAATTAAGACTTTCTTGTTGTTATAATCATTTTCCATAGCTTTGGCTAAATAATAATTCTCAATACCATGACTAATAATATTAAAATGTAAATCAAATTTTTCGTTAAACAACTTAACTAAATCTTGTTTTCTTTTTTGTGTTAAATTTCTAAATATACCAGTAACGAAAATATTTGTATTATAATACTTTAAATTATATTTGGTTTTTATTTTTTCAAAGTAATCGCATAGTTCTTTTAAATTATTTTCACTAATACCTTTTCCTCTATCAAAATCATTTTTAAAATATATAGAATGTTCTTCAATAAGTTTTAATTCATTCTCATAACAATAAACTTTTATTGTTGATGAACCAAGATCTATATAATAATTTTTCATATTATCAACTCCTATACAATATTTTATCATATAATTCTGCTATTTTAAAGGCTTTATAACAACTTTATAACAAATTTTCAGTAAAAAAGAGTAAAGATTTTTCGCAAAAAATTTGATAAATTACTACATAATAAAAAGATGGTATGTAGTAATGAATCGAAAAACAAGAAGAGAATTGAAAAAAGACAAAAATTTGATAAAAGAATTATATTCTATAATAGTAAAATATCTGTCGAAATTATTAACAATGTTTAATAATTTAACTGATACTAGGCATCAAAGTTATGTAACATATTCAATGAAAACAATTTATGTTACCAGACTATTTCCACTTTTATGTGGCTTAACAACTATGACAGACATTTCAACAGATACATTTAATACAGATACTTGTATAAAAAATATATCTAAAATATGTAATCAAAATTTAAGCGAACTTCCTTATTGGGAAACTATCCAAGATGTATTTATGAATATTAAAACTAGTGAACTAAGAGACATTCAAAAGTATATTGTTAAAACTCTAATCCGTTCTAAAATGTTTGATAGATATAAATATGATGGTTATTTTCAAATTGTTGTTGATGGAACCGGTCTTTCTAATCATAGTTATAATTTAAACGATAATTGCATTAAAAAGAAATATAAAGATGGAAAAATTGCTTATTGTAAATATGTTTTAGAATGTAAATTAATCGTCGGTAATATAGTTATTAGTTTAGATAGTGAATGGATAGAAAATGCAGAAAACTTAAATGAAAATCAAAAACAAGATTGTGAAACTAAAGTTTTTGAAAGAATGGCAAAAAGAATTAAAAAGAAATATCCTAAGCAAAAATTCATTATTACTGCCGATGCTTTATATTGTACTTCTCCAATGATTTGTATTTGTAAAGAAAACCATTGGAAATATATATTTAATCTAAATGATAGATTACGAACCGTTTTCAAGGGTTTTAATGATTATATTGAGTGTTTTAACGATTGTTCTATTGAAAACTATTTTTTAGATAACAATTATAAGTATAAAAATCATAAATTTAATATAATAAAATTCACTGAGAGCAAAAAGAAAAAAACGACCAATTTTCATTATATTACCAACTTAAAAGTAACTAACAATAATATCAAAAAAATTGTATGTTTAGGTAGAAATCGCTGGAAAATTGAAAATCAAGGTTTTTTATAATCAAAAGCATCGCACTTTTGATATTACTCATTTAAATTCTAGAAACGATACGGCTTTAAAAAATCATTATTTCTTTATTCAATTTGCTCATACAATTAGACAACTGCTAGAAAAGGTAATAAATCAATTAAATTGTTAAATTTGAAAATAAAAGAAGTAAGTTACATTTTACTAAACAACCTTACTTCAACAATCTCAGATCTTAATAATTTAGAAACTAACTTTCAATTAAGATTTGATGAATAAATTATACTATAAATGTTCTTTGAAATCTAGTCTTTTCACCAAAAATTTTTTAGCCTTAGCAAAAGTTTTTTTGTCATGCTTTAAAATATAAGAACTTGAGAAGAAAAAATTTTAGAAATTATTTTTTCATCTTAATTTGTAATTTTTTTATACTTTTAATTTATTTACTCTTTTTATTGTGAATCTAAATGACAATATACGACAACTCGAACATAAATTAAACATCAATATTTTGCCTTAAATTACTCAGAATCCTCTTCTAATCTTTTCTCTATATCTTCAATACTAGGTAAAGTATTCTATAAAAATTCTGGAATCTCAGATAATATTTTATACTCACTTACTCCAATTGGTTTATTGATATCCTTTAATGCTAATTCAGCAGTAACTCTCTTCTTATCTTTACAAAGTAATATACCAAATGTTGGATTATCCTTTTCATCTTTAATACATTTGTCAACCGCACTTAAATAAAAGTTTAGTTTACCAGCATATTCAGGTTTAAACACTGTTGTTTTAAGTTCAATAACTACATAACTTCTAACTTTTAGATTATAGAATAATAAATCTAAATAATAGTCTTCATTTTCAATTTCTAAATGATATTGTCTACCAACAAAAGCAAAACCATTCCCTAACTCCAATAATAACTTGGTTATATTTGCTGTTAATTCTCTTTCGATATCAAGTTCTTTTAAATCTTTATCGGTAGTTATAAAATCAAATATATATGGACTTTTTAATAATTCTTTTGCTTGTTCATTATTAGGAGAAGGCAATGTTTCATCAAAATTAGTTGTTTTATTTTTTAATAGTGCCTGTCTTTCATATAATTTACTTGCTATTTGATGAACAATTACAGGTCTTGTCCAACCGTTTTGAAGAGATTCCTTAATATACCAGCTTCTTTGTTCTTTATCTTTTACTTGATCCATTATAGTTGTTATAGAAGACCAAGGTAATTTTGCAACATGATGTTGCAAAAATTCATCGTTATCAAATTCAGTAGCAAATTTTTGCATATATCTTAAGTTTCTTGCTGACATACCTTTTAATGCAGGAAACTCCATTTTTAAATCTTTTGCTAAAGTATCTATAAAAGATGAACCCCATTTATTGTTTTCAATTAGTTTTAAACCAATATTGTAATACATTAATACTAAATCTTTATTAGCATTTTCTACTATCCTATTTCTAGTAGTAATTAAAGTTTTCTTAATGTCATTTAATACTTCAAAATATTTATCATTATTTTCTAACTTAACATCCTCCATTTACAAGTGTTCTTGTTGATATAATTATACTATAAATTTGTTACTATTCACAGTCATTTTGCCCTTTATTTATGTTAAATTTAAAATTTGGATAAAAATAGGCTGTGAATACTTGCTTTTTCACATATTTATAAAATTAAAAATTCAATAAAAAAGACATATGTAATAATAACTGTGGATGCTTTCCTATATTCCTAATAATATTTATAATTACCATTCTCTTAACTATAATCTAAATTACTATCTCCTCTTTAATCCAACCTTCTTCTTAAACTCTATTACCTCATCTATACTACATACATCACTATCAAATAACATAGGAATAATATAATCATCTTCTTTATATAAAATATTATATCCTAACTCTTTTAAAACAATATTAAGAAATATCTTTAAAGTCCTACTATTCCCATCATAAAAAGGCTGGTAATACAATAATTTTCCTACTAAATTAAGTAAATTTAATAATATCTTATCTATATCTTGTGTTGTCTTTAATACCTCATATAAATTTCTTAATAACCCATCAAAATACTTTAAATCTTCCTCAGAATTAAGTCTAATATTGTTTTTATCATTAATAATACTACTATTTATCTTTACTAACTTACTAAAATAAGGATATTTTTTATATATTTCTTCCATCTAAACCACCCATTTATATATCTTATTTTCTTTCTTCTTGCACCTACTATAAACCAACCTTATCTGTCCCCGTATACTTATTAAAGTAGTATTTTCAAATATACTATCTATATTATCTATAAAATCATTATCTAAATATTGAAAAGTAAACTCATAATCATAGCCCATCTTTACTTCATTTGCTAAAGAACTTAATACCCTAACTCTACTACTTTCTCCTTGAAATTGCACTATATCTAAATACACATATTCTTCATCATCATCTATATAAATACTTTTAACATTATAAGTCCTAGTAAAAGTCATATATTCATATTCATTCTTACAAAAACTAGTATCATACTCCATTCTATAGTATTACATTCTAATATCGTTAATCACCTATCTGTAAAACCATTAACCTGAGTGTTATCTAGTACCAGTGTGTCCAAAGCCACCGCCCCTGTTAATTCCTAATGTCTTAATAACACCTTTGTCGACTTGTTCAAATTTTATTTTCTCATATCTACTTAAAACAATTTGTGCTATTCTATCACCTTTTTGAATAATGTATATTCCATTTTTATTTCCCTTTTCACCAATTGTATAAGTTTGTAAATCATCACAATTATTTGATGTATTGGAAATTATTATACCTATTTCATCACGATATCCACTATCTATTGTTCCAGGTGAGTTAGCTATTCGTAAAGGTGTATTTAAGGACAATCCACTTCTTGGTCTTACCTGAAGTTCATAATCTTCAGGAATAGCCATTTTTAATCCAGTTGGAATAATTTTTGTTTCATTTGGGAAAATTGTAATATCTTCTGCTGCTCTAACATCCATACCAGCGTCACCTTGATTTGCATATTTTGGTAGGTCAACACCATCTCTACAAATTTCAACATATACTTTTTTACCCCCAATTAATTCTTTCTTTAATAATTATAATATTTCTCTTTTTTCTTCATTCGTCATAATAATTTAAACCTCCAAACTTAATTTTAGTACTTTTTGTTTTTCGGGTGCTAGTCTACGATATGTGACACCACAAATATCAAACAGTCTTTTTGATGCAATTGTTTCTTTGGTTCCAGCATATTTATCTGATAAGTAAATTACTTCTTTGATACCTGCTTGAATTATTTCTTTAGCGCATTCATTACATGGAAATAAGTCAACATATATTTTGGAATTTTCTAATTCCTTACGACTTCCCCGATAATTTAAAATAGCATTTCTCTCAGCGTGAACGACATACATATATTTTGTATCTAATGGATTTCCATCTCTTTGCCATGGAAAACATTCATCTAAATAACCGTTTGGTGCTCCGTTGTAACCAATTGATAAAATGCGATTGTCAGCACTTACAATACATGCCCCCACCTGAGTATTAGGATCTTTACTGCGCATAGCGGATAACTTTGCTATAGCCATAAAATATTCATCCCAACTTAAATTATCATTGCGTTGTTGTTCTAAAACTCGATGTTTTAGAAACCATTGTTTAAATCCTTTTCTTTCTTCTTCTGTTTCAATTTCTTCATGGTAATAATGTTTAGTAAACTCACCGCAAGAACTTCCTATTTCTCTTCCAGGTGGTGAATATGTTTTGATTCTAAGTCCTGGTAATTGTTTAGAAATTTCACTAACCCATATTTCCTCTTTGCCACTTATCTTTAAATCATTAATAGGATTAAATCTAATGAATTTAATTGGTATATTATATTTTGATAATATCTGGCATACTTTATCTAATTCTTCTTGACTGTCATTAACACCCTTTATTAACGTATAATGAATTTCTACAGGATCATTGGTTCTATGAAGTTCAATGTATTCACGCATTATTTCGTCATTTGCTTGAACACATTTTCGATATTTGATTAAGTACGCTAAAGCTTCTTCAATATTTACTTTTGTACTTGGTATTAAATCAAATCTTTTATTATCAATTGGGGTATGCATAGAAAAATGAACCTTTAGGGGAATGTTTAATCTATCCACTAATGTAGTAAGGTCTAAGATATTTTTGTTAGGCATCATGGTAGCAAGTGCATAACCAATATGTTCATAACCTAACTTCTCTCTTAGAACTGTTTCCATGTTGTAAACATCTTCTATTAACTTAAGATTTAGTAATGGTTCTCCTACTCCCATGAATGATATGAGTAATCTCCTTTTATTAGTTCTTCGCACGCCATTTTTAGTTAGTGTTTGAATTAAGCAAGTGATAAAATCATTTGCTTTTATTGGCATCATAGCTTTATTTAACCCTTTATTTGTTAGATGACACATTTTACAACCAAGATTACAAAAATGATGGGTTGGTACACATACAACATCAATTTCTTCTTTATTGGCTAATAATGTCATTTCGATTATTTGTTTGTTTCCTACATCAAAAACTGATTTTAAGGAATTATCTGAAAAATCTTTAAAAACTCCAATATTTTTAATCATATTGTTCCCTCCTATAACAATTATAAAAAAAATAAATATTTTTGGCAAATACTTATTTTTTATTACTTTTATAATTTTTAATTATTACTATAACTTAAAATAATAATTGCTATAACTCTAAATTATAATCTATATAATCTTCAATAAATCTTTTAGGAGCTGTTGTTAGAAAATATGGATCATATACGATGTTTATATCGACAGTAGGTAGTTTTTCTTTGATATTCAACACTTCAATTTCATTACTTTTTATTTCATTTTCAACTAAATTATATATAACATAACCAATACCTAAATCTTTTTTAACAGCCGAAATAATCATTTCACTGGTATGGATATTTATAACATTTTGAATATTTATATTATTGTCTTTTAGGATATTATCTAAATCATTACGATTAGCAGTACCTGATATTGGTAAGATTAGAGGATATTTTACTAGATCTTTGAGAGAGGTTATATCACTAGTTTTTAGAATTCTGGTATCTTTTTTTACAATAAAGCAATATTGGACCGCTTTTAACTTAGTTACTTTCATTCCTTCATCTAATCTAACATTAATTGGAGATGTATCAATTACAAAATCAACTTTGTGAGTATCTAATAAATTTATTAAATTAGATGTAGAGCCAGTGATGATTGTAATTTCAATGTTTGGAAATTTTTGGTGAAAGTCCATTATTTTATCAAACAAGAAAAATGATCCGATATTGGATGGCATACCAATAGATAATTTTCCTCTTTCTAAATTTTCTGTTTCTAGCATACTTCTCTCTGCAATAATTAAATTGTTGAAAGATTTTTCAACAAAATATAATAATTCTCTACCTTTATCTGTTAATTCAACGCCACTTAAATTTCGATAAAATAATTGCGTATCTAATTCCTCTTCTAATTTCTTAATTGATTTACTGATTGCTGGCTGGGAAGTATAACAGCTTTTAGCAGCTTGTGAGATACTTCCACACTTGGCTACATCATAAAATGTTTTATATAAATTTAAGTTGATGTTACTTTTATACATAATAATACCTCCAAATTAGCTACTATTATAACACTTTTTAGTTATTTTTTTATTTTTTCTTTTATATTTTTCTTAATTTTTATATTTTATTTTATAACGAATACTACTAAAAAGATATATAGAGGCAATTGCGAATATAAGTCGCCCATTAGATGTAAAATTGTAAAAGATCAAAAAACTGTTTTAATTATACTACTAAAAACATAATTTTGAATAATCAATATCTAATTATTTTAACAGTTAAATCTTAAATAAGACAATATAAAAAATACATTGTCTTATTTAATCATATAGAAAAAGATTTATCTGTTTTTCTTAGTTCGTGTTCCATTATCCATTTTATATCTTCAATTGATTTATCAATATTAAATCTTCCATTGCCAACAGGATAGTAGACAGAATAAAATTTATATTCTTTGCCATTTATTTCTTTTAGAAAACATTTTTTTCTTACCTGAGATACGGATATTTTTTGATTTAAAACGATAGAGCTTACTTGATTGCCAAAAAGGATTATTACTTTGGGGTTAATAATAGTAAATTCTTTGTTTAATAAGTTTAAATATTCTTTGTATACAGAATCTGGTAATTCTCTAGCATCTACTTGGGTACATTTACCTAGATTGGTAATGAAATATTTATGCCTTGTCACATCTTCATAGACTTCCCTAGCAAATTCTATAGTCCATTCACTTCCTTTAAGAGACTTTATTTTATTATATATGTCTTTGTCTAATAAATCTAAGTTAATGAATAAATCCCAAATATTCTTAGTACCAATCCAAGGCGCTTTTAAGCCTTTCCATGTTTTGGATGAAGCAATATTTCTTCCGGTTGGGTTCATGAAAACAAAGCAAATATCAGGATGGTCTTCACAACCTCCATTGTAGATAGAATCTAATTCTTTAGCACCATATTTCTTTTGTAGTTTATCATATTCTTTAGTCAATGATTTAATATTCATAATAATCAAGCTCCTAATTTTAGTTTACATTTTTTCACTTCAATATATAACCAAATCACTTTTCATCAAAATATAAATTTTTCATCAACTTAGCACCTATATCCTGAGTATTATGAGCCTCACATATAGTTATAGGAGTAAGCTTCATTTCTTTAATTGCCAATATATAGTCTTGCGCCCTCGGCATATACTCATCATCTGTTTCAAATAAAGATAACTGATTAATTTCCTTTTTATCACCAAATGCTTTATGAACTTTTTCACCTTTATCAGAATAGTCTACAGGATAAACATGAAAGTGTGTTTCTTCTAAAATATCTCTACCCAATTCCCTTTCTATCTTTTTCAAAACATCAACTATTTTATTTTTTGATGACATACTTCCCAATTCTCTAGCATGCAAATGCGCTAAATCGATACAAGGTCTAGCATAATCCACATTTTTACAAATTTGAATTATTTCATCCAAACTTCCAATCTGATTTACTTTCCCTCCAATTTCAGGATAAATCTTTATATTTTGAGTATCTATATCTTTTTTTATAGAATTTAAAGCATCAATAAGTTTTTTTAATCCTAACTTTCTTTCTTTTTCGGTCTTCCCATATCCCGCTCCAGGATGAAAAATAATTCTACTAACGCCAAGTAATTCAGCTAGTTCAAAAGCTTTTTTAATTTCTAATTTTGATCTTTCTACTACTTCTTCTTTTTGAGAAGCAAGACTTATATAATACGGAGCATGCATCGTAATCAATATCCCATGCTCTTCTGCAAGGCTACGATAAAGTACTGCTTGCTCTTTTTTCATTCTAATTCCATAAGTACATTGAAGCTCAATACAATCTAAATCAATTTCTTTTAACCAAGCAAAAATATTCTCTCTTTTTTTACCATACTTACTATCAAAAAAATTAATCGGAAACCCAGCAACACCAAATTTAATTTGCTTCCCCATCATAACTACTCCTTAATATATCATCACTAATAATTTTACCAGAAATCATAGCTTGCATTAACCCACGAAAATATCCGCTGGCATCTCCACCAATATATAATCCTTTTATATTCGTTTCAAAATTACTATTAAGTTTATATTTATTAGCACCAAACTCAAATGAAGGTGCATAAATTATATTTTTTTCATTTGCAAAACCAGGTAAAACTTCATCTATGTCGATTATCATTTCTTTAATATATCTCAAGGTATCTGCTGGTAAATATTTATTAATATTACCACAAACATAGTCTTTCATTGTACAGTACTCATCATCAATAAAGCAATCCTCAGTATCATTGAGAAAGGACTTCATATTTTGAACAATGGGCTTCCTATTCTTATTAGAATCAAAAATCATTTTATTAAAATCATCTATTTTTTTTACATCACTCTTTCTATGATGTATGGCTATATTTACACTTTTTGTATTATTATCTTCCGGTCCTAACACACATCCATCTAAAGAAGATAACTTTCTAGCATTAACATCAAAGACACATTTTCTAACAATACCTTTGTAATTTTGACAAAAAGTTCTAATTTCGTTGGCATCATCTATTCTTCTTTTAAGTTTAATATCATTAAAAACATCATTAATTTTTTCAAATACTTTGCTTGGCATTTCAATTCTCACACCAATTTCACCAACTAAATTATCACTTTCGTATTTTATTCCAATGTTATCAGCGAGTCTATTCAAAAACATACCGCCATATCTACCAGTTGCTAAGATAACTCTATGAGCACTGATCATTTTTCTATCAGTATATACTTTAAAATCATTTTCATGTTTAATATCTAGTACTTTTTCACCCCATATGAATGAAACATTATTTTTGTCAAGTTTCTTCCTAATATTCAGTCCAATCTTCTGCATAATATTTTTATCTACTTTTTGAGCATTATAGTATTTAATATCTATATTATGAAGATTAAAATCATCTACTATATTATTAATTAATACACTATCAACGTCTTCACGCAATGGCTTACCAAAATCTACCAACAAATCTTCAATTTCGTTATAATATTTACGAATATCTTCTTTAGACTTAAATTTTAATAATCCCGATCCTGCTGGATAAAAGCAAGCCTTAGTTCCATCTAAAAATTGACAACCACCATATCCAGAAATAATATTACATGGATTGCAATTTTCTTTACACTTTAAGCCAAGATCCAAATTACAGATTCTTTGTTCAAAATTTCTTCCGGCCTCTATTACACAAACTTTAAAGTCTTTACTTAACTGTAACGCACTAATTAATCCGCATGGGCCAGCACCAACTATACAAATATCACAGCTTATCATTTCACACCCTCTTAACTTAATATAAATAAAAAACCAATAGCTTTTCTAAAATAGCAGTTTATATATAAATTTATATAATATTATGGCTATTTTTAAATAACTTATATAACTATAAAATAAACCAACCTACTTAACTGCTTCTACAAAGCTTTGATTTAATATTATAACTAAACATTTTTTAATTGTAGAACTATTTCTATTAAAAAAAGAAAGATCAAATTACTGACCTTCTTCATTGCTTTCGGAATCACTATTCATATCTTCTAGATCGACAAAGTTACAACTGTCATTTTCTTTACCTTTGGAAACTATGCATGACCAGCATCCTCTCCAATCATTAGTACCTGAAACTTCATCTCCATCAAATAAAGATGTCACGAAACTTAAAGCAAGTTGAACACCCCACACTACAGCAAAAACTAATACTGCATATAATAATCTTCTAAGAAAGGCAGATCTTGCTTTTTTAACTTCATCTTCCTTACTAGCAATAACAGCTTTTCCCAAATCGATCATACCAAGAATTATAAGTATTATTGGAATTCCGATTTTTATGAACTCGATTATATATCCAATCAAAGTCATTACTGGTTTTAACTCACTAGCACAATCTAATATATACATATCACCACTCCTTCACATAAGAATATTTTACATTATAAATCATTAAAAGTCAATTATTTAAAGAAATTAAATAGCTTATTTATCTTTTTTTCTTGTTTTTCCACAGGCTCAGCTTGTTTTATATACCCTAATTTCTCCAATAGAGGAAGTAAAATATCACTACAATCTTCCTTATCATTTAATGGAGGAATAGTATAAAATAGCTTTAGCCCTGTTTCAACTTCAAAATCAGAAATATCATCTTCTTTTAATAAACTCTTATTAAGTACTACCTTTTTGTCTTTTAACTCCATAAATATATCTTTATTAATTAATACTAATTCGTTCAGTTTTATAGTACTAGGTTCAATTAGAAATATAATATCCGTACAAATATCTTCTCTTTTTGATTTGTTCAAATCAATTAGAAAAATATCAACAGCACTATATTTAGATATTGTACCTTCAAGCTCACTTTCTTTTATTGAAATAGAATCTTTATCATTTAAATAGGTAAAGTCTCTCTTATTTAGTTCCAAAGACATTACACTATAATAGTCACTTAAAGTTTTCTTTAATAGGTATATCAAAGTAGTAGCGCCCGCAGAGTCAGTAACATTTTTTATACCTAATATTTTTTGATGGTGGTCAGTATGAGAGACAGCAGTCGAAGCATCAGAAGATTTATTATCATCTTCTTCTTCTTCTAAATCTTGTAAATATGCAACATCACGATATATATTAGGATTTTTATAAAGATGCATAAGACTATTAACATCTTTAGTAAAATTATATATTCCCATATTAACAAGTTTTGATAAAAATTTTTTAGAATTACTTATCTGATCATCTTTATCTAAAAGCAATATAACTTTATCCATGTTGATATTCATAGAAAGTTTTTGCAAATTAGATAGATTTTTATAATCTTCAATCGCTGTAATATCTAAAAACATTTTATTAAAGAAGAAATTGCCGAATTTCTTAATTATTTCATCGACAGTAAAAACGCCTTCCAGTTTTTTAGATACTTCAATATTTAAAGAACTTAAAAACTCATTATATTTATTTGCTATTACTGTATCCAATGCAATCATCCCCTCAAGTTAGTTATTTTTCTAGTTTCTCCGGTTATAGGAATAGTAAAACTAAGATTAAAAAACGGAAAATCCAATTTAATAAAAGTAGTTACCTTATAGTATGTTTCATCCAACCCAGAATTATTTACAGTAGCGGGTTCATCTATACAATAACCTTCATCGAAACAAGTACCGTATTCATCGTTAGTATTTCCACTTAATTGCACATAATAACTAACTGATCTTAAATAATCATTAACTTGTCCTAAAACAGAGTTTTCACTAACATCAGTATAATCTCCAATTCCTTCATTTTGTTCTATGATATCAATTATTCTGTTTTTGACTCTAAAAGCTTTTGCATAATTTAAAGCTACCGCAATAAAAACAATATATACGGCAAGAAAAACCAATAACACATTTATCATAAATGTTCCACCTACTGCATCTCTCATTTTTTACCTCCATTTCATCATAGTAAGTTACTATTAATCAGTACTTACACCAGTATTTTCTTCAAACGTATCTCTAATCCATTGTCTTCCAATAGAATCTTCTCCTGCAAATAACCAGGTTCCTATTCCTAATACTAGTGCCAAAATAACAATAGTAATTACTGTCATCGAAACTTCACCTGTAGCTTCTTTCATTATTTTTCACCTTCTTTCTCCCTTGTTACTATATTTCTTTTTATATATTTCAAATTTTTATACAGAAATTAGCATAAAAATTGAAATCAATAGTAATATTAGCGAACCTCCGCCCGTCACAACCATCATTATCATGGTTTTACTCTCCATCTTATTGAGCCTTGCCTGATATTTTTGTTCTCTTGCCTTAGCCTGCAAAGATGAAACGGATTTAGAAAATGAAACCAATTGCTGATGTTTCTTTTCCTGTTCACCTAATCCCAATCTATATAACAATCTCATCATCCTCATCGAATCACGAACCGGATATTCTTCGGCAAATTCCATATAAGGATCTATACTAGAGTCACCCTCTTCAATTTTCTCAACAAGCCTTTTCAATCCGGGTTTAAAAACTTCCGGAGCATCATCAATACTTTTTGCAAGTGCCACTGGCACAGTATAATGATGAATTAATACCTCCAATGTTTTTAGATAATAAGGCAGTAACGAATCAATATAATTCAAATGTTGTCTATACCATTTTTTTAAAGTCAAATACTGATTCTTATAAACTAGAAAACCTACCACTAATCCCGCAATTACCGTTAAATAATTTAATTGTGATAAAAATACAAAGATTAGAGCAACAGCCACTAAAACACCATTCCGTATTCTTTTCATAAATACTTCATTTGGATTATATACCCGATCTCCATATCTAGCTATTAAAAGAAAATCATAGTCTTTCTCCTTTAGAAGATTGCATAACTTATCATTATTACTAAAAATACCGTCTTTATCTATCTTACCATTAACAATAAATATATATATTACTATTATGGCAATCACTAACATTTCTATGAACATTATTCAGCACCTACATTCTCGTTGTAATATTTTTCTCCAGAAAGAAGAAACCAACTATTAATAATAACTATTGCATGAATAAGTATTTTAATAAAAGTATTATCAAGCATCGATATATATGTTTCCGAACTAATAAGTAATTGTATTAGAGCAATCATACCATATAGAGCAATACCAAACGTTAAAAACTGTTTATGAAATCTAGCCCTATCACTTCGGTCTCGATATACCCCTTCAACTAATATGTCTATATCAGATAACATATTTTCAAATGTCTCTTCCGTATCTTTAGCACCTTCTTTTGTTACTTGTAAAAATAACTGATGCATATTTTTTACCATATAGTATGGATACTTAGTATCCATATATTTTATTGAATCATAGACATCTCCTTTTTCATAAGATAGCGCAATCATTGTCTTAACATCAGATAAAACAGGTTCTTCTAAAACGCCAGACTCAGCAACACCCTCTAGCGATTTAACAAATGCCTGTGTCGTAGCAAACTCCATAATAGTATTAGTACAATAGACTTGAACTTGCTCAAATATGTACTCACTGTACTGTCTTTTACATCTTAAATAAGTTATATAAGGAATAAACGACACCGCAACAACTGCGTATATTATAGTCACAACTAAATCGTAAAAATATAAGTAACTGATACCACCAGCAAGTCCCGCAAAAGCAATTACTTGAAATAAGTATTGTCTAGGCGTATATTCTAATCCCAACTCTTTTACTTTTTCCCTCATTACCTTAAAAGAGTAAGGTTCAAACTTCTTATACGTATTTATAGCTTGTGTAGATATAAATTTATATACAGATTCGCCTCTTTTTGTACGATAAGAAACTATAAATAATATTATTAAACCTATTAAAATTATCTCCATTATATCACCTACCTTACTCTAAATACCATTATTTATACTTGTTATATTAACCGGTTGTGGATTTACTTGGTTTGCCACATAAGTATTAGATACTTGATTATTCATTTGATTAGAAAAATAATTCATATTTTTATTTACTTCACTTTGATAATTCATTTGATTAAGTCTATTAGTAGCGGCAATCTGACTTGCAGAGATACTACCCACATTTTGACCACTATTGTCAACTATAAAGCTATTATCCACAACTTCATTACCACTATTTTTTACTTCAGTAAACTCTTCTCTAACAAGAATATCGTTAGGTACAATAACGCCCTGACTTTCTAAATATCCAATTAAGTAACTAGATGGATTAGCAATCGATTCTTTACCATCTGGAGTTTTCTTATAAAGAATTTTATATTTAGCTTCGTTGTTATCAGTCACATAAAACTCGACAACTTCCGAAACCTCGCGGTGGAATCTTTTATACCTTTGACTATAATAACCTTTGATATGAACACCCAATTGAACATAACGGTGGATTGTCTTTAAAAACTGTTCAATATCAATATTTGTTTCTAACAAACTATACATTCTACTAGGAATCGATTCTGCTTTATCGGCGTGAATTGTCGACAAAATATTATGTCCAGAAGAAATAGAATTACGAACAGCCATTACTGCTTCTGCAGATCTTACTTCCGATAATAGAATCCATCTTGGATTCTGCCTCATACAAGTAACCAAAACATCCGAATACGAAGCAATATTATTTGTTTTCATCGCTACAATATCCCTATGAGGAAAAATTCTATCTAAATGAAGTTCGAGTGTATCTTCTATAGTTATTAACTTTTCATTTTCTTTAGTATGCGCCGCTAAATACTTAACAAATTCTGTCTTACCAGATCCAGTTTCACCACTCACGATTATATTACAATGGCCCTCGACACATTTAAGTAAAAAATCATGAATATTTAACCTAATATAATCTTCAGCAATTATCTTTTCTTTTTGTAACCTTATTTTAGCAGGAGTTTTTCTTATTAACACTGCTATTCCATTTCGAGCAATCGAATCATGAACAAAGTTCATTCTGAGTTCAGCAGATTCAGCATCTAGAAAAGGATTAGCCATATTAAAAGACTTTCCCATAGAATTTGCACACTGAAAAGCAATTTTCTCCATTAGTGTATTATTTATACCAGTATTTTGAGCACGGTATACACCTTGCGATAAAGATTTCAACCATACTTGTCCACTATTACTGTAAGAAATATCAGTTATATCATCATTATCTAAAAATTGTTTTAGCGGGCCAAAATCAACTTGAGTAAATTCAGTCTCCATATTTTGACCTCCTTTTATTATTGATTATCTTGAGTATTTTCTTGAACTTGGTCACCAATATTTGGTAAATCATCTACTGAAACCAACACAGTTTTACTATTAATAAAGTTTTCAATATCACTACTACTTACAGTAACTTTATCTTCTTGTGATAAAGTAGCTGTATTAGGAATCAATATCAACTCTACATCATATTCTTCTAAATATAAAGCTTTACGAAGTAATAAATGTGTTTCTTCAGGAACAGCAAAGAGCATATATGCAGGTGTCCTTGTTTCTTCACTATTTTCAAAAACATGTTTTCCAGAAGAATCTTTAACATCTAATACCTCAATATTGCTGATAAATTTTCCAAACATAATTTCGCCATCATCATTTAATGACTTATAATAAATATTAATGTGACTACCGGGAGCCATCGAATTAGCATATGTACTAGCGATAGTTACAGGATAGTTTATAACCGTATACCCTTCAGGAACATCAGAAAAAGCAGAATCAGGAAGTTCATCTTCAGTAACGACCAAATCAGTATAAAATATACTTCCCTTAGCAATAATAGTATTATAATTAGAATATTTACCAACAATATTCTCTTTTCTTGTGTAATACTCTCCTACTAAGAAAGATTCAGGAACACGCATAGTACCAATCATATCATCGCTTATATAAGTTCTCGGCTGAATAGTAGATTTTGCATATGGAACAGACACTAACTCGACAGCAGAATTTATTCTATAGTTATAACCAACATATAATATAACTAAACACAATATTACCCCCAAAATAGTAACAGTATTTTTATTACCAAAAAATTTTTTCATTGAAGCTTTTAAATTATTCATATTTTTTCCTCCTTTTTATCAAAATAATTTTAATAAGCATATTCATATTCATCATAGGACCATGTTATGTCAAATTTTATTGTTGCAGCTTTTTTACCCGTATCATTAGTAGTACCACTCCATCTTATCCAATAATCATATTTAGTACAATCACTACCTACTAGTTTATCACCATTTTGAGAACAATTTTCGAATAATATTTTATTGTCATTCATTAATGATAAATTACTAACCATATCATCAATTGATAACATATAATCTGTACTGTTTGTCTCAATATCAGGATAGTCAATTTCTCTTCTTAGAAGGGCAATATTTAATTCAGCTTGAGATGTAACAAGTCCTTTATATTCAATTTTTTTAATAGTAACATTTTTTATATTGCTTCTATTAAGTTCATCAGGCATATTAATTGGTCTTGTATCGACACCGACAGTATTTCCAACTAAAGAAGGAATAGAATAATAAGTACTTGTAAATTCCTTACTAGTATATGGATTATTGTAATGTTCATCAGAAGGACCAACATCAGTATATTCACCATAATATTCCAAAATAGCATCGAGTCTATTGACAACATTAAAATCCATTTCTTCAGAATTTAAAACATAATCATTAGTACTATTTCTAATCAGTATTGACACTTTAGGCGGTGTTTCCATTACATCATAAAAGTTTACAGTATATCCACTTCCCACTAATACAGTAGATTCAGAAAATCTCCTAGTGAAATTTTCAACAAACTTTTCCGTAATTATCTTCAAATCTCCAGTCTCACGATAATAAGAAATATCGATCGCATCGATCATCGACGCTTCAGTAATTTCTTTTAGTAAATAATAGTCACGTTCATTACTAGTAGTTATCTGCTGAAAAAGTAAAATTATAGCCACACCAGTTATACCTAGAACAATTATTCCCAAACTCAAAAATGACCATTTCATCTCCTACCACCATCTTCGAAATATTCTCTTAAAAAAGAACTTTCTTCACCAATCATAGTATCCCAATCAAAATATCCTCCATTTGAATTTTGCATTTGATTATATCTTTTAATTTCAGCAATCTTTTGATTATCCAAAGTAATAGAATACTGTAAATTATTATATGAATCTTCTAGTCTTTCCCTATTAATAGAAGAACTATACCATTCAAACCAATTCACACCGGCATTTCTATTAGGAAAAGGATTATCTAAATCTATTGGCCTATATATATATTGATTATGTCTATCAAGCTGATCAGTTGGGTAAAATAACGATTTAATATCTATCGAACAAGAATCTCCTCCAATGGTAATATCCCAATCACCAGTCCATTTTCTACTGCTGTCACTATCTTCAATAGCGGAAGAGTCCTTTAAAACACTCATATTATTTAGTACAGCAGAAATATTATATTTATCATCACCATAATCTAATGGAACATAATACTTATTATTTATACCGTAGTTTATACCCAAACTGTTACTATACGTCACATTTCCAGTAAAATCATCCATAATCGAATTAGGAAGAAAGAATGTACAAACAGTTGTAACTTCACTTCCAGATTCAAAACTACCTACTCGAGTACATGACTTATTAATTAGACCAGAACTGACCGTTTCATTTCCAAATTTTATTGAAGATAAATTTATTTGTGCTTCAAAATTATCAACATCTTGTAACTTATTTTTCATAATTTTAGTTACTTCATTTCTTACAGCACTATTAGATACACTAGAAACATAATCCCAACTTATAGTATTAGTATACATAATTCCAAATTTAAAGCCTCCACCCGCAAATAAACTACTAGGAGTCAAAATATTAGAAACAGTGCCTCTCTGATCAATTTTAACATCGACAGAAGTATCATAATCAGGAAGGACTATGGAGGTCCTCTCACACGTACTTTCGATATTCAATCCATCATTACAAGCTAAATTTGTCACTTCTGGAGGGTCATAATCACACTTATTAGTAGTAATATCATATTTAAGCTTATATAAAACAGGTGAAACAATAACTTTTGTATTGAGATTATTATCATGTGTTGCCAAAACATCGTCACTAGGACATCTACTCATGTTACCACTAGGTAAAGTATAATTCCAATCAACGCCAAACCCATCGACAATAGGTCTATCACTACTATAGAAATTTCTTCTTACAATCGTAGCATAAAAATTTTTACTATCAGAAACCAAAGGTTCGACAGTAACCGTATTATTCGTAGCAAAAGCCGCACAAGACAAAGCAGCTTCCGCATTACTGCCATAAATATCTATCAATGTAGCAGTACTTCCCCCACGCCACTCACTAGACGTAGAAGGTCTCCACAACCCATGTGTATAATATGTCTTATTCCCTTCTCTATAATATTTAGTAGTAACAGGTTCAGAACTACCACTGACATAATAATTGTATGAATAGCCATCTTCTTCTGTTTTAATGTACATATTAAAGAAATCAGAATAACTCCAACAGTCATCGCTCTTACCTTCTGGACAATTTCTAGATAGAGGAATTTCTTCAGCTTCCTGTAACGTCTTATCACCAATAACATTTGAACTCTCAAATAAAGGAAAAGAAGTATAATTTGAAGTACTCATTATATTGGGAAGATTTTGACTCTGATAAAATGTCTGTAAAAAGAAATAGTAATTCGTAAATGTCGTTTTCTTCTCGCCGGCCAAAACATTCGAAATAAATATCAAATTAGAAAAAGACAACAATAAAACAGCTAATATTGCTTTTCGTTTCTTCATTTTTACCTCCTCTTCTAATTTTCTATTTTTATTTTAAAACCTTTCTCCTTCTACTTTTCGAAGTTATAAGTATTATTGAAATTATTAATAAGATTACCCCTAAAGATAACAATATATAAATCCTATATGTAGAAATAAAATCTAAAACTTTATTTAATATATCGCTTAAAAAGTTTTCTTCATCATTACTATCTTCTATGTTATCTATATTATTTAAAGTACGATATGCAGTCACTCTTTCCACAAAAGTTTCATAATCAACTTCGTATTTATAGTATTTACCACACAGAGAAAAATCATCTCCATCAATTCCTTCACATAAAGAATCCAAAGAATAGATATTAAATCTAGGAAGATTGACCTCTATATCACTTATTTGCGTAGCACATTTCGAAGAATAGACAAGATAATGCCATGTCCCAGTAGTTAAATTAATTTTAAGTGTTTCACCTTCAGTAACAAAATCCTCTGTAGCAAAAGGACTCAAATGAATATAAAAATCATCATTTATATTACTGGCAACTACCAAAAATTTATCATAGACCTCTGTCCCGTTTTCTTCAAGCACACCCAAATGTTCATAAGTTATCTTTATCTCACGAGCTTCCTTTTTAAGGGCATCAATTTCCTCTTCAGAACAGGCTGCCTGAACATAAGAAAAATTTAAACAACTAATCATAATCACAAATATTAAGCACACAACTTTTCTCATGTGACCATCTCCTTATGTTCTCTATTCTCTTTTAATGATATCATACTTTTTAATAAATTGAAAGTTTTTTTATATTTTTTTTCAATTTTCTCTATCATAAAAAGAAAAAAACAAATACAATAAACAAATATTAAATATTAAAAAAGAAAATTATAATAAACTTACAATTTTCAGTCAAAATTCAAATATCTAATTATCAGACGCAATAAAATAATCCTTTGAAACTCCACACTTAGGACAAATAAAATCATCGGGAAGATTATCGCCATAATAAATATACCCACAAATTGAGCAAACATACGCCTTCTTCCCTTTTGCCATCTCCAGCTTCAATAAATCTTTCTTATTTTCTTGATAATAATTATAAGTCATCGGCTTAACATCATCGAACCTATTAGCGCGAATCATTTTTCCAATAAAAACCGTATGAGTATCAACATCGACCATATCAGTTAATTCACAAACAATATATCCAATAGAACCCTTTATTATTTTAATATCATCTACAATATCGTAACTAATATTCATAAATTTATCAATATCCCTAGAAGAGGCAAAACCAAATGTTTTTATAATTTCAGGATCAACATTCATACCAAGAATCGATATAGCAAATTTACCATTTTCCTTTATTATATTATGTGTATAATTATTTTTATTAACAGAAACAGATATAAGTGGTATCTCTCCAGAAGATACCTGCATTACTGTATCGACCATACAACCATAACCACCACTAGATAAAACATACATCCCTGCACTTATATCCCTTGTAATCTTTTTATCAAACATATAAATACCTTCCTTACTAACAACATTTTTCAAAATCAACTAAAAATCTACCTAAAACTCCAAATCCCCCGCTCTAATATTTCTATCATGCTTAATCTGATCCCAACTACAATCTCTCTTAAATAAACAAAGAAAACTTACAGGAATCCAACTAAACAAAAATATATCAAACCATAAAATTCCACCTAACATATCTTTAATTTTTTTGCCACATTTCTTAATTATCATCATTCTAAATAACACTCCTATTATATAAAATGCAAATGTAAAACAAATACAAATAAAAACAAAATTAAAACTAATCTTTTGAGAATTAAATATTAAGAAAATTAAAGTCAAAATAGGAATAAAGACAGATATTATTTGTAATATAATAGAAAAATAAAAAAGTACTATATCTAAACATTCCAGTTTTTTATCTTTAATCCCCTTCTTAACAAGTGATAATCCATAATGCTTTAAGCACTGAATAGTCCCAAACGACCATCTTTTCCTTTGCTTTAACGAATCTCTAAATTTTACAACCTGCTCATCATAAGTAATGGCATCTTCCACAAAAGCAATCTTTTCATCATTAACCGCACACATTGCAGTAAATTCTATATCTTCAGTCAAAGTTACAGGATTAAAACCATGCTTATCGATCACTTCCTTCTTTACCATAAAGCCAGTCCCATTCAAAAATGATGATTTACCCAAATTAAATCTTGCTCTATTAATAAATAAACTTTGAATATAATAAAGAATCGTATAACTACTACTAAGCCAATTATCAGAAACATTTTTAGAATCTCTAAAACCTTGTGCCACAGAATAGCCACTATTTAAAATATCATTCATCTTTTTTAAAAACTCGCTATGAACAATATTATCAGCATCAAAAATAACATAAGCATCAATTTCTTTATTATTTTTAAGTTTTTCAAAAGCAAATTTAAGAACATCTCCCTTAGATTTTACTTTTTCATTACAGTCAATAACAGTTGCTCCAGCATCTTTTGCTACTTTTTTTGTATTATCCGTACAATTATTCACAATAACAAATATCTCGTAACTGTCCTTTGGATAATTTTGCCTCTTCAGACTATCTATTAAATTACCAATAACAAGTTCCTCATTTCTAGCGGCTACTAAAATAGCAAAAAAGCTATTCTTTTTAAACTTTAATTTAATCTCCCTTTTCCTAAAAACACCAAACGCCATAATGACAAAATAAGCTAAATACACAAATAAAAAAACAGAAATAATATAAATAAATACTTCTAGCATCATTTCACCTCATAGTCTAACTGTACTACTTACAATAGTACAACCATATCGTACTACAATATAACATTTTTGTCAATATATTCTTCTAGCAAACGTAAATCAATTTAAGCTAGAAAACAAATAAAAATTATAGCAATCATAATGTATATTTCTTAACTATATTTAATATTTGATCATGTGATATACCATTTGTAATAATAGCACCCTTTATAGACGCATCATACCGCTGCTCACTGCCATATAAATCAGTCACTTTACCACCAGCCTCTGTAACGATAAGATATGATGCTGCTAGATCACAATGCCCATGTTCAGTACCGGGAAATATATCACACGAAAAATAACCAGTTGCAATAGCCATACAACTCCTAGCAACACTTCCAATAGAAGATATTTTAGAAGACTCTTTTAATTCTTTAATTAGTAACACTTCATCAATTATATCATTACTAAATATTTCAATGTTCGTTCTATATCCCAAATCACCTAACATTCTAGCATTGACACAAATCTTAACGCCATTACAATAAGCACCTCCCCCCTTGACAGAATAATACATTTTATCTTCGTTTACATTGTACACTACTCCAACAATCGGCTCTCCATCATAAACCAAAGCCAGAGAAAAAACAAATACAGGAATATGATTAACATACATACCAGTTCCATCTAAAGGATCACATACCCATATGTATTTTGAGTTATTATTATAACTTTCTTCTTCACCGCTTACAGAATGATCGCTATACCTATCTTTTACCTTATCTATCAAATAACTATTTATTTTTTTATCTACTAAAGTGACAACTGTTTTATCCTCTTTATAGTTTAAAATAATATCATCATGATAAAAGTCCATCATAACTTTACCCGCATACAAAGCAATCTCTTTTGCAAATTGTAAATAATCATTATACATGTACCATAACACCTCCTCTTATTAACTTCCATAAACATGACGTACTCTTAATATAAATATACTATACGTTTACATTATAATTATATGTACTAAAATCATCTATAATCAAGCTAACAGAAGAAGAAATCCCATTACCTTGATTAGGTTTGATTAAATAAAAAGCAAAATCAATCATAAATAGAAAAAGCAAAATAATAGTTACTAATTTAATAAACTTTTTATCTATGTTATGAAATAACTTAATTAAAAATGGTGATAGGAAATAAATACTAATACAACAGCCAAAACCAAAAACGAGAAGACCCTCCAAGCAGATTCTACCATTAATATTTAAAAAGTACCCTGTATAATCCCACCATCGCGCCTGATATAAAGCTTCCATATACCATGAAGTAAAGTATTCAATAACACCACAAGATATCATTGACAAAAAGAAAACCTTAACTGGATTATCCCTGTATCTATAAAAGAGAAGAAAAGTAATAACACCACCAAATCCATATATTGTAAGCCAAGGCCCATATAAAGTTCCCCTATTGACAAAAACACCATCGAAAAATAAATGGAGCAAAACTTCCCATATATAACCAATTATTGAAAAAGAGAAAAAAAGTAATATAACATCCCAAAAATTATACTCAACTTTTTCATCTTTAACTTTCTTGTTCACTTTCTTGATATTAGGATACTCATTCTCACAAACACTAACATTCAAATATTCAAGTAATAATAAATTATAATTCTCTTCTTTTTTATTAATATACTCATTTCTCCTGCACATATAAAGTTCTGCATATGTAGCTTCTCTATAAGGATTTGTGAACAACAAATTAAAAATATTTAAACTCATAAACCCAAGTATATAACACCATATAAAAGAAAGATCTAATAAAAACATCTTCCATTTATAACCCTTAACCATTTTAGCAGAAAGCCTTAAAACATCACGTGATTTCATCTGTGGATTTTCCGCTAAAATATAAGGAACAAAAAAATACGAATAATGTTTTACAATACCACCAATTATTGTAAGAGACCAAAGAAATGTATATAATTCTCTTTTAAACATAGTAACAGCTACACTTTTATAATTTTTATCTTGATAACAAAAAAGAATTCTCCCAAGTCTAGTCCGCCTATATCTTCTGTTTTCCAGAAAAAAGCGGGCCTTACCAACCTTAATAACATTACAAAATAAGTACCAATATAAAAAGCTAATAAAAGCACCTATCAATATTACAATACTAGATCCCAGCCTATTTTTAAATATTATCTGATTAAAAGCATTTAGAACACCAAATAAAAAAGAATCAGATTTATTAACATTATTAACAATAGTAGCCAAAACTCCTCTAGTTGCCTTCCCCAAATATTTATTCATATAACCTTTAATCTCATCAGAAGAAGCCATAAAATCATCAACAATTTCTGAATTACTCTTTATACTTAGAGAATTATTTACTATTGGATAATTAGAACCAACATAGTCAAACCCTTTTCTAAAGAAGCTAATAGTAGTTCCTCCCGTAACAACAGTCACTATAAAACAGACCGCTACTAACTTCCAATAATTACTACTAAATATTTTATATCCATCCCTCTTAATTTTCTTTATCATACTACCAACTACTTCCTATTACATTTTATCACAAACATAATAAAAATACTATTCTTTATCATAGTCATCCAAAAAACTATGTTTAACACCATTCTTTTTATAACTAATAACTCCATCTATATTAACATTATCGAGAGCTTTAAAAATACTCATATCAACATTAGAATTAATTTTTTTAATATCATGTATAAGCATTTTAATTTCTTCTCTTTTACTACTTTTTTTATCTGCGTCTTTAACAAATTTACAAGCGCAATCAATAAACTTTAAATTATTACTTCGCGCCCAAAATATAATAGAGTCCTCATGGACAAAATATAATGGTCTAATCAATTCTAAACCCGGAAAATTATCACTATGTAGTTTCGGAAGCATCGTCTTTACTTCCGAACCATAAAAAATATTAAGAAGCGTCGTCTCAATCACATCATCAAAATGATGACCCAAAGCTATCTTATTACAACCATACTCTTTAGCTTTATTATATAAAGCTCCTCTTCTCATTCTAGCACACATATAACAAGGACTATCTGCTTTCATATTGACAACACTTTCAAAAATATCCGACTCAAATATTTCTATGTTTAGATTTAATATTTTAGAAATATTTATAATATCCGCTCTATGCTTTTCACTATATCCCGGATCCATAACCACATATTTAGCCTCAAAACAAAACTTACCATGTCTAATAAGCTCTTCAATGCACTTTGCTAGCAAAAAAGAATCTTTACCTCCAGATATACAAACCATTATTTTGTCATTTTCCTGTATCAAATTGTACTCCTGAACAGCCTTAACAAATTTACTCCATATATCTTTTCTAAACTTCTTAATAATACTTCTTTCGATCTTTTTATATCTTTCCACAAAATCACCAATAGTATTATACACTATATTAACATAAAAAAAAAGAAAAAGCCCAATTTTGGACTTTACAAATCATATTAAACATAAAATTAAGTTTAATTTTTTCACTAATAATTTTCTTTTTTAATTTCAAAATATGCCTGAGAATGATTACATACAGGACAAACTTTAGGCGCTTCTTTACCAATAACAATATGTCCACAATTCCTACATTGCCATATTTTATCACCATCTCTAGAAAATACTAAACCATCCTTGACATTAGCAAGAAGTTTTCTATATCTCTCTTCGTGTTCCTTTTCTATTTTGGCAACTTCTTCAAACAAATATGCAATTCTCGTAAATCCCTCTTCTCTAGCAGTTTCTGCAAACTCTTTATACATATCTGTCCACTCGTAATTTTCTCCTTCTGCTGCTGCTAATAAATTTTCAGCAGTACCAGGAATATCGCCACCATTAAGTTCTTTAAACCACATTTTAGCATGTTCCTTCTCATTATTAGCAGTCTCTTCAAATATCGCAGCAATTTGTTCATAACCATCTTTCCTTGCCTTTGAAGCAAAATATGTGTATTTATTTCTTGCTTGTGACTCACCAGCAAAAGCAGTCATTAAATTTGCTTCTGTTTTACTTCCCTTTAATTCCATACTTTTTCTCCTCCTTTAAACATTTTTGACAAAAGCCTTTAAAATTAATTTCATAATCCATTACTAAATTATCACCAATATAATCCGTATCTTCAAAATAATTTTCGAAAACATCAATAACAGAACCACACTTGTCACATATAAAATGCGAATGTCGATTTTTTTTATCGAATCTGTCCACTCCGTCAATAATTAGCTTTCTTATCATGCCGTTATCGACAAGCTGCGACAAATTACGATAAACTGTCCCCAAACTAATATTTGGAATTGTTTTCTTAGATAGTTCATATATTTGATAGGCACTTAAATGCTCATTACTTTCATTAATAATAGATAAAATAAGATTTTTTTGTCTTGTATTACGCATTTTAACTCCTTATCAGTAATGATTACTACTAATTAAGTATAACATCTATCCACAACTTATGTCAATAACAATTAAATAAGTTTACAAATCAAAACATATACCATATACTAAATTGGTGATAAAATGTTTAACTTAGAAGATGTTTTCTATGTAGCTAAAATATTAGATATTAAGTTTGAAAAGTTTACCCCAGAAGAATTGCTAATAGGAATGAATGTCGAATTAGAACACGGTTTAATTAACCCTGGAACAAATGTCACAAACAATGATGCTATATTAACTGCTAAAATAGCTTTAGCACATCTAAATGAATATCCAAATTACTATAACAAAGATTACGGTCTTTTAGTATTCGAAAACTTTCTAAAATTTAAAATGAGTGAAAACTAATTCATTCGTTTTTCTTTACTAACAAATCAGATAATTTTGTAATATTTCCCGCACCAAGAGTAAGAATCAAATCATCTTTTTGTACATACTGTTCCAAATAAATCTTAATCTTTTCATAATCACTAATATGAAAAGCCTCTTTTCCATATTTTTTAATTTCTCTAATTATATCTCCTACTTTAACACCATAACTATTAACTTCACGTGCTGCATATATATCGGTAATTATAATATGATCAAACTTACTTAAAACCCTAGCAAAATCTTTTTTATGTCTATACACTCTAGAGTAAGTATGTGGTTCAAAAATAACCCATGATTTATTATACTTTTTACCATGAATCGCTTCACAGGTTGCCTCTATTTCCGTAGGATGATGTCCATAATCATCAAATACCTTTGCCAATTTAAAATTACCCTTGTACTCAAGCCGCCTAGAAGCACCATTATATTTTTTTAAACCCTCTACGATCATATCAAAACTAATACCATAAATATCTGCCATTGCAATTGCAGCCATAGCATTAGAAACATTATGCCTTCCAGGAACAGATAACTTTACATTTCCAAGTTCTTTACCAAATTTAATTACTGTAAAAAGGCCATAACCATCATCATCATAAGAAATATCTTTAGCCATATAGTCAGATTCATTTTCTACTCCATATGTAAAAACTTTTGCTTTAGTATGACTAGCAAGTTCATTAGAATTATCATCATCATTATTGATAACTAAATAACCATCATTAGGTAAATGACTTACATATCTATTAAATGATTTTTTAATATTACTCAAATTCTTAAAATAATCCAAATGATCATTATCTATATTCAAAACAATCGCAGCTTTTTGTTTAAAAGACAAAAAACTATCCGAATATTCACAAGCTTCCACAATAAAAGTATCACTACTTCCAATTCTATAATTACCACCAATATTACTTAAAATACTCCCAACCTGTATAGTAGGATCATAACTACTTTCCAAAAAGATACAAGAAAGCATTGAAGTAGTACTAGTTTTACCATGAGTACCAGCAACACCTATCGTATTTGAATAAAGTTTAGTAATCTCTCCTAAATATTTTCCCCTTTCCATCATAGGAATACTCCTACTTTTGGCCTCTATCATTTCTTCATTATCCTCTTTAATAGCGGCAGTATAAACAATAAAATCAATGTCATCAGTAATATTCTCTTTTCTTTGAGGAATAAAAACCTTAATACCCTTCTTCTCTAACTTTTTAGTAATATCAGTAGAGGCTCTATCACTACCACATACATTATATCCCATGCTCAATAGTATCTCGGCAATACCACTCATACTTATACCACCAATACCCATCATATAAATTTTATTATAATTACCAAGAACTTTTTTCTTACCGCACTTTAATATTAAACTTTTAAAAAGTTCCCCTCTTGTTTCAAAATTTGGAAATTGATCCCAAGAAGCGCAAGCAGGACTTAAGAGAATTATATCACCACTGACAGATTTACTATAAGCAAGATATGTAGCCTCTTCTAAAGTATCGACAGTATAACACTCAACATCAAATCTTCTACAAAAATCATTAATTCTATTTTTTGTTTCACCATAACATATTATCAATTTTATATGTTTTAAATAATCACTCAATTCATCAAATAAGTGTCCTCTATCTAAACCACCCATAATTAATATAGTTGGTTCAGTAAAAGAAGAAAGAGCAATCTTAGTTGACTCTACATTAGTACTTTTAGAATCATTATACACTTTTCTACCATTAATATTACCAACAAATTCAAGCCTGTGTTCCACACCACTAAAGCCTTTGATAACTTCTTTAATAATATCATCAGCCACCCCATACACCTTTGTAGCAAGAATAGCACACATAATATTTTCATAATTATGTTTACCTCTTAAAATCACATCTTTTGTATCAATAAATTTGACACCATCATAGTAAATAAAACCATTACTATAATAACATTTAGCGCCATCTATACAAGAAAAATAATACTTAGTACTAGCAATATCACCAGTCAATTCTATTTCCTCTTCATTGTCCTTATTAATAATAGCAACATCTCTATCAGTATGGTTCATAAAAATTTTCTTCTTAACCCTTTTATATTTCTCGTGTCCATCATGAAAATCAGTATGGCATTCATAAATATTAGTCATAACCGAAACATTAGTTTTAAAATCATACATATCACATAACTGATGATCTGATATTTCCATAACCAAATAATCATCTTCTCTAATATCATTTACAAAATGACATAGAGGAGTCCCTATATTACCCGCTAGAAAAACTCTATCACCAAATGCTCTTCTCATTATTTGATATATAATACTAGTAGTGGTAGTCTTACCATTCGAACCAGTAATTCCGATAATATTTACGCTTTTATCTAAATAATGATAGGCAACTTCAACCTCATTTATAACAGGAATATTAAGCTCTTTAGCTTTTAAAACACAAGGATGGTTGTACTTAATCCCAGGATTTTTAACCATTATATCATAACTAGAATCCAATATATCTTCAGGATTATCGCAGACTTTGAAAGTAACACCTAAAGATTCTAACTCAATAACATTTTTTTTATCTTGCTCTTTCATATCAGTAATAAAAACATTATTATCTTTAGCCAAAATCTTTGCTACTTCATAACCACTTCTGGCCATTCCCAATATAAAAAAATTTTTATTTTTATACATACCATCACCTAGATTAATTATATCACTTCTATAAAAATAAGTAAAATCCTTATTTATAAAATAAAATTCAAGTATACTACCATTATAAATATAGTAACAAATTATCTAATTATTCACAAATTAGTAAAAAAATGCATCATAAGCACAGTATATTGAACTAATAAAGCAAGCCTATAATCTTTTTATGTCATTTTTACTAAAGATTTTATAGTTTACATTTAAATATACTTATCTTTTCCGCTAAGTGTTTTAGCCATTTTTTTACCCGAAGCGTCTTGGCCATAAGCACCTATTTCTTCATTCAAACCTGAAAAGTATTCTTCCCTATTAACACATTGTCCCCCCAAAAGCATTACAGTCTTCTTATCTATACTATCAAGATTAGCAATATTTCTAGCAATTAAAAGCTTTTCATCTAAACTAAACGTATAATTATTTAATAAAAATTTATATACAAACACAACGATTTTCGCTTGACTAATTATTTCTGCCCCTTCAAGTGCTATTCCTATTTTTATTGCATTCCTATCAGTTAAAAGTTTACATGCATAGTAAGCGTTATACTCTTCTTTCGCCGCATTAATTATTTTAGCGGCAGCAATTACAATATCATTATCAATTAAATCAGCATTAGTTAAAACTTTAATCAAATATGCCAACACTTCTTCTCGTGCACTAGTTAACAAATCACTAGCGGCAACAATATCACAATCATTCTTATACATTAGAATAATATCCGTAACCACATTAAATAGTCTCTTATCCACTAAAGCTAACTTTTCAAGTATAGCTTCATCCTTACTAAGTACAAACTTTATATCATCTATTGGCCGATTTGTCATCTTCAGTTTACCAATTAAACTATCCACAAGTTCTTTTCTCATAATACTACCCTTTCTCTAACCGCTAATATCTATACACCAATATTCATAAGATCATATTTACACGTTCTTAAAAATCAACTTACAATATAACTTTTATAAACTATTGAATACCCAAGTTCATTAAAAAACTCCACATTTTTTTCAAAAATAATAAAACTAATATTATCAAAGTCTTGCTTTTTAAAATAATTATCAATCATTGAAATAGTAGTTTCATCTTGTATATTTTGTCTTACCAAATTACAATAAAACATTTTTTTAAAAGCAAAATATCTTATTGTTTTCATCTCTATATCCACTAACTTTTCCTTTAAATTATTATTTTCAATATAACCAGTAAGTGAAACGCCTACTTCTTTGACTTTATATACAGAATCTAAAACAGAAATCAATTTCTTATCAAATACATCAATAATTAAGTGATTATTAAATGATAAACTCTTTGTCAAAAAAGATATACAATCCTTTACCTCATTTTCTTTTATTTTATTTCTAACATAAATGATAGCAATTTTATCTTCATCACTTAAAGCATCAAATCCCATAATAAAAGTATTATCATTCTTAATGCCAAAATAAGAAACTTTATCAATATTTTTTTCTAAATCATTAGCCTCATTTAGAGATAAATCTCTAATAAAAGCATCTATATTTTCCTTATTTAACTTTTCAATTTTCATAATTACTCCTCACCTAATATTATACACTATAATTACATAATTTCAAATACTAATATAAGAAACACTAAACAAATAGATAATATACTTGATTATGATAACAACAATGTGATAGAATTAAAATAGAGGTATAATATGAAGGTCATAAAAAATTTAGCAACCTATTTCAAAATAGGATTGGAAACTATTCTTACTAACAGGATATTTTTAGTATCAGTAAGCACATTATCTCTCATCCTAGTATCAATTGTAGTCTACCGTGCTGTAAGTTTAAGAAACAAAGTAGATACAATTGAGAACAATATTATAGAAAAAATGGAAAAAACAGTAAAAATAGATTATCCAGAATACAATATCACGACTAGTGAAGGAGCAACTTTTATAACAGAATGTTTAAAAGCACCACTTACCAATTCTGAATTATCAGAGCAATTACTAAATATAAGTAATGAACTAGAAAACTTATTTAATGAATCAAATTATAATTTTGCTTTTAAATACAAAGACTTATACACCGGATTCACACTATCGTACAATAGTAATCAACCCATATTTGCCGCTTCTACAATAAAAGCACCAGAAGCAATATATATTTATGAAGAAGCAGAGAAAGGAAACATTAATTTAAATGATACAATAACTTACACATCGAACTATTATAATACAGGAACAGGCATCCTAAAAAATACCAGTTTCAATATTAACTATACCATAAGTAAATTAGTAGAATATTCGATAATATATAGTGATAATGCTGCCCATCTAATGTTAAATAACAAGTATAAGCCAAATAACATGTATAACTATTGGCAAAATTTCGGTACGAGCAGCATATTCAGTCAAAATAATGCGTGGGGAAATATAAACGCTAACGACGCTACCATTTATATGGAAGAACTTTATAATTATTATATAGAAGAAAATAAATATAGTGATGAACTATTAAGTTACTTTGATAAATCATGGAAAATATTATCAACACCAAATAATGATATTAGAATAGCAAGTAAATCTGGTTGGAGTGGGAGTTCACTTCACGACATTGCTCTAATTTTCGATAAGAATCCATATACACTAGCAGTCCTCACTCAAAGAGGATATGTAGAATACCAAAGTTTTTTTGATGAAGTATCGACCCTAATATATAACTTCCACCAAGAATACTGGAATCAGAAACTAAATATATGTCAAATAAATTAAGAGGACTTATGTCCTTTTTAATTTACGATATAGCTTCATCAAAACATACATAACTAATTTACAACAGCCACATAAAAATACAAATAAATTCCATATAGTATGGTCTAAATTATGTTTTTAAACTTACAACAAGTGAAAAACGAATAAAATTTATATATTCAAACACAATATAAGTATCAAAAAAGAGCCATGATAACATAGCTCTTCAATTAATCCATAAACTCTTCTTCTAATACTTCAGAAGCATCTTCATCATAAAACTCTTGTTCTAATGAGTATCCGATGTCCATATATTCTTTAGCTCCAGTACCAGCAGGAATAAGCTTACCAATAATAACATTTTCCTTTAATCCCTGAAGTTTATCAACTTTACCCTTAACTGAAGCTTCTGTAAGAATTCTAGTAGTTTCTTGGAAAGAAGCCGCTGATAAGAAGGAATCAGTCTCAAGCGATGCCTTAGTAATACCCAGAAGAATAGGTTGCCCAATAGCAGGTTTTTTTCCTTGAATAATTACATCTTTATTACCTTTAGTAAACTCTTGCAATGATACTATCGTGCTAGGAATAAACGTAGTATCACCAGCATCCATAATTCGAACTCTTGAAATCATTCTTCTTGCTATAATCTCAACATGTTTATCATTAATATCAACACCTTGTGATCTATATACTTTCTGAACTTCTTTCAAAATATACTGTTGAACAGTATTAGGATCAGTTACCGCTAATAGTTCTTTTGGAGATACAGAACCCTCTGTAAGTTTTTCACCGGCCTCAACTGTTTGACCTTTTTCAACTCTAAGTTTAGCACCATACAAAGTCACGTGTTCTCTTGTTTCATTATCATTTTTAACATATATCTTGAACTTACCACCAGCATCTTCTATCTTCGAAATAACACCACTTATTTCCGAAATAGTAGCTTTTCCCTTAGGAATTCTTGCTTCAAATAGTTCTTCAACTCTAGGAAGACCTTGCGTAATATCCGCTCCGGCAACACCACCAGTATGGAAAGTTCTCATAGTAAGCTGTGTACCAGGTTCTCCTATAGACTGAGCTCCCATAATACCAACAGCTTCACCAATCTCAACCAAATTACCAGTTGCTAAATTTTTACCATAACATTTTTGGCAGACACCATGGTCAGTTTTACAAGTAAGAACAGTCCTAATTTCTACTTCTGTGATACCAGCTTTAATAATTTTGTCGGCAATAGATTCAGTTATATATTCGTTTTTATCGACAATCATTTCTTTAGTTTCAGGATTAATTACCTTTTTATTTGTAAATCTACCAACAATCCTATCATATAAAGGCTCAATAATACCATCTTTCTCATCAGTAAAAGCACTTACAACAACACCTTGTATTGTTCCACAATCTTCCTCTCTGACAATAATATCTTGCGCCACATCGACAAGTCTTCTTGTCATGTAACCAGAATCCGCCGTTTTTAAGGCAGTATCTGCACTACCCTTACGAGCGCTATGCGTAGATAAGAAGAATTCAGAAACAGACAAGCCATCACTAAATGAAGATAAAATTGGAATTTCGATAGTTTCACCATTAGGCTTTGCCATAAGGCCTCTCATACCAGCCAACTGTACAAAGTTAGATATAGATCCTCTTGCCTTAGAGTTCATCATAAGGAAAATTGGATTATCAATATATTCTTTAGCGTAGCCTTGAAGTTCATCCTGTATTTCTTCTTTGGCCTTTGTCCAAATATCTATTACTAACTCTAATCTTTCTCTATCTGTAATAAGACCTCTCTGAAACTGTTTATTAACCTTTTTAATAGCTTCGTTAGACTTTTCAACAATAGCTTCCTTACTCTTACTTGTTATAACATCAGAAACAGCAATAGTAATACCAGAAAAAGTCGAATACTTAAAGCCTAAATCTTTTAATTTATCTAGATATATAGAAGTTTCTGTTGTCTTATATCTCTTAAACATTTGAGCAATAATTTTTTCCAGTGCACCCTTATTAAATGGAGCTGGAATAGGTATCTCCCTAATTTTCTCTTTTATGTTTTCGCCATATTCTATAAAATACTTGCTAGGAGTAATTCCTTCAATATTTTCACTAGTAGGCTCACACAAATAAGGAAATGAATCAGGTAAAATTTCATTAAATATAATCTTACCAGCTGTAGTTATTAAATATTTATTCTTATCACTATCTAAAAATACCTTATATTTAAATGAGTTAACAGGAACAGCCACTCTTGTCTGAAGCTTAATTTCTCTTCTTTGATAAGCCATCAAAGCTTCATTAGTATTTTTAAATACTCTTCCTTCTCCCTCTAAACCATTTTTTTCCATCGTAATGTAATAATTACCAAGAATCATATCCTGTGATGGAGTAACAATAGGCTCACCATTCTTTGGACTTAAAATATTATTAGCCCCTAGCATAAGAATTCTAGCTTCTGCTTTTGCCTCTTCCGACAAAGGAACATGAACAGCCATCTGATCGCCATCAAAATCAGCGTTAAACGCAGTACAAACAAGAGGATGAAGTCTAATTGCCCTACCGCTAATTAATTTTGGTTCAAATGCTTGAATACCAAGTCTATGTAGTGTTGGAGCTCTATTAAGCATCACTGGATGTTCTTTAATAACTTCTTCGACAACATCCCAAACTTTAGGATCTTGATTATCAATCATTTTTTTAGCAGATTTAATATTATTGGCAAGACCTTTTTCAGTAAGGCCATGAATAACATGAGGTTTAAATAACTCTAGAGCCATTTCCTTTGGAATACCACATTGATACATCTTTAAATCAGGCCCTACGACAATAACACTTCTACCAGAATAATCGACCCTTTTGCCAAGTAAGTTTTGTCTAAATCTTCCCTGTTTACTTTTTAGCATAGAAGATAAACTCTTAAGTGCTCTATTACCTGCACCAGTTACACTTCTTCCTCTACGACCATTATCAAATAGAGCATCGACAGCTTCCTGAAGCATCCTCTTTTCATTCTGAATAATGATTGAAGGCGCACCAAGTTCTATTAGTTTCTTCAGTCTATTATTTCTGTTTATAACTCTTCTATATAAATCATTCAAATCAGATGTTGCAAATCTACCGCCATCTAATTGAATCATAGGCCTAAGTTCTGGTGGAATAACAGGAAGTGCTTCAATAATCATCCACTCTGGCTTGTTACCAGACTGAACAAAAGAATTAATAACATCCAATCTTTTTACAAGTCTTGTACGTTTCTGACCAGTAGCACCATCTAACTCCTTCTGTATTTCTTCTAATTCTTTATTTACATCTACTTCTGAAAGAAGCTCTTTAATAGCTTCAGCACCCATGCCGACTCTAAAAGTATTACCATACTTTTCATAGTAAGCACGATATTCTTTATCAGATAAAGTTTGCTTTTTAATCAAAGTAGTTGCTCCTGGGTCCAAAACGACATAAGAAACAAAGTAAATCACTTCCTCCAAATCTCTTGGAGACATATCGAGACAAAGCCCTATATAAGAAGGAATTCCTTTAACATACCAAATATGACTAACTGGTGTAGCAAGTTCAATATGTCCCATTCTCTCTCTTCTCACAGATGATTTAGTAACTTCAACACCACATCTATCACAGACAATATTTTTATATCTAAGTCTCTTATATTTTCCACAAGAGCACTCATAATCTCTAGTTGGTCCAAATATTTTTTCACAAAACAAACCATCTCTTTCAGGCTTTAATGTTCTGTAATTTATGGTTTCAGGTTTTAACACTTCTCCATAAGACCAAGATCTAATCCTTTCGGGTGAGGCAATTCCAATCTTCAAAGCCTTAAAATCATTTGCTTCTAACATTAGAATTCACCTCCTTCCTCAAAATCGTCATCAAAATCATCTATCAACTCTTCGCCTTCTTCTTCCATATCTTCATCAAAAGAGTCATCATCAAATCCTTTAAATAAATCATCTTTATTTGTAACTTCTTCAGCTATTGGCCCATCAGCCTCTTGTACAGTTTTTTCAAGTTCATCAAATCCAAGAACATCATCATTATTGTTTATAACAGATATGTCAAGACCTAATGCTTGAAATTCCTTAATAAGTACTCTAAATGCTTCTGGAATACCTGGTTTTGGAAGTGGTTGTCCTTTAACCAAAGCCTCATAGACTTTCACTCTTCCCACAACGTCATCAGATTTATAAGTAAGAATTTCTTGAAGAACATGAGACGCTCCATATGCTTCAAGAGCCCAAACTTCCATCTCACCAAATCTTTGTCCACCAAATTGTGCTTTACCACCAAGAGGTTGCTGAGTTACAAGTGAATAAGGTCCCGTCGCTCTAGCATGCAATTTATCATCAACCATATGATGAAGTTTTATCATGTACATGACGCCAACAGAAATTCTACTATCAAATGGTTCACCAGTTCTACCATCATATAAAACAGTCTTTCCATCTTCGTCCATGCCTGCTTCTTTTAACATTTCATTTATATCTTCTCTTTTAGCCCCATCTAATACAGGAGTGGCAAAATGTACCCCAAGCTTTTTAGCGGCCATACCAAGATGAAGCTCAAGAATTTGACCAATATTCATACGCGAAGGAACACCTTGTGGATTAAGCATTATATCAACAGGAGTACCATCTGGTAGGAAAGGCATATCCTCACTAGGTAGTATAAGTGATATAACACCCTTATTTCCATGACGTCCACTCATTTTATCACCCACAGAAATCTTTCTCTTTTGAATAATGTATACTCTAACAACTTTACTCACACCACTTGGTAAGTCATCATTGTCTTCTTTTGTATAAACTTTAATATCATGGACAATACCACCACCGCCATGAGGAACGACAAGAGAGGAATTTCTAACTTCTCTAGTTTTTTCGCCAAAAATAGCATGTAATAGTTTTTCCTCACTAGTCAAATCGGCCATTCCCTTAGGTGTGACCTTACCAACTAAAATATCGCCTTCGTGAACCTCTGTTCCAATTTTAACAATTCCATTCTCATCTAAATTTTTACGAGCTTCCTCGCCAATATTAGGAATATCTCTAGTAATTTCTTCAGGCCCTAATTTTGTATCTCTACATTGAACTTCGTAGTCCTCTATATGAAGCGAAGTATACACATCATCTTTGACAAGTCTCTCATTCATTATTACAGCATCTTCATAATTATAACCATTAAACGTAGTAAACGCCACCACTACATTCTTACCAAGTGCAAGTTCACCCATATCAGTACTAGGCCCATCTGCAATAATCTGACCTTTCTTTACTTTATCGCCAGCACGAACAATAGGGGTATGATTAAAAGTTTCACCCTGATTAGACCTTTCAAAAGATGATAAATAATAAACATCTTCTCCCTTAGCATTCTTAACAACAATCTTTTTTGCATCAACATAAGTTGCTATACCATCGGCCTTTGCAACAACCACAGAGCCACTATCTCTAGCAGCAATATATTCGGCACCAGTTCCAACAAATGGTGCTTCAGTAGTAAGCAAAGGAAGCGCTTGTCTCTGCATATTAGCTCCCATAAGTGCACGAGTAGCATCGTCATGCTCCAAGAAAGGAATCAAACTAGTTGTAACAGATACAACCTGTTGCGGAGAAACATCAATATAATCAATTTTATCTGGAGAAACCAAAACATTTTCTCCTTTATATCTACCCGCTACTGTATTATCAGTAATCTTATTATTGTCATCAACATTGACAGTTGCTTGAGAAATATAGAAGTCTTCCTCTTCGTCAGCAGTCAAATATACAACTTCATCCGTAAGATGACTATCGACGACCTTTCGATATGGCGTTTGAATAAAGCCATATTCATTAATTTTAGCATAACTAGCAAGTGACGTAATAAGGCCAATATTAGGCCCTTCTGGAGATTCAATAGGGCAAATCCTACCATAATGAGACGAGTTAACATCTCTTACTTCGATACCCGCACGATCCCTAGACAATCCACCAGGACCTAATGCAGATAGTCTTCTCTTATGAGTAAGCTCAGCAATAGGATTAGTTTGATCCATAAACTGTGATAACTGACTGCTACCAAAAAACTCTTTAATAACCGCAGTTACAGGTCTTATATTAATTAAAGTTTTAGGAGTAACAGTATCAATATCCTGAGTGGTCATTCTTTCTCTAATGACCCTTTCCATCCTACTTACGCCAATTTTAAATTGATTTTGAAGTAATTCTCCCACTTGTTTAACTCTTCTGTTACCTAAGTGATCTATTTCATCATCTTTTCCAATACCATCATTTAAATTCAAATAATAACTAACAGTAGCATAGAAATCAGAAACAGTTAAGTTCATAATGTTGCATTTAGGATTATTACCTATTACTTTGACAATTTTTTTATCATCGACATTAGAATATAGATGAATAACCTGAATCTTATTATGTTCATCTACTCCGGCATTAATAGTAAGGTCTTCATTAACCTTACACTCACACATACCATATCCATTATCTAAATAAGAACATAACTCCTCATAAGCCTCTTTATTAATTAAAGTGCCCTTTTCTATTTTTATCTCACCATCGATAATAACATCTTCAGCGATTCTATTACCGAAAATCCTATCTTTAACACTCAACTTCTTATTAAATTTGTATCTTCCAACTTTAGCAAGATCATAATGAAAATCATCAAAGAAACGTGTAATAAGTTGATTCTTTGAACTATCTAAAGTAGTTGGCTCTCCCGGTCTAAGCTTTTCATATATTTCAATAAGTGCTTCATCAGTATCATGCGAAGAATCTTTCTCAATAGTATTCTTCAAATAAATATCATTATCAAATAGTGACAATATATCACTATCTGAAGATAATCCCACTGCTCTCAAAAGAGTAGTCATTGGAACCTTTCTATTTCTATCAATTCTTACATAGATAACATCTTTTGCATCAGTTTCGTATTCTAACCATGTACCTCTAGAAGGTATAACCTTAGACGCAAAAACAGGTTTACCATTTTTATCAATTTCCTTTGAAAAGTAAACACTTGGTGATCTTACAAGTTGTGATACCACTACTCTTTCAGCACCATTAATAATAAAGGTTCCACTTTCAGTCATTAAAGGCATATCGCCCAAAAATATTTCCTGTTCCTTAACTTCTCCCGTTTCATTGTTAAAAAGTCTTGTCTGAACTTTTAAAGGAGCAGCATAAGTAATCTGTCTATCTTTGCACTCTTTAATAGAATACCTAGGAGTACCAAATTCATATTCACCAAATTCCAAAGATAAACTACCAGAAAAACTTTCAATAGGTGAAAATGTCTCAAAAACTTCCTTAACCCCTTCTGTAGCAAACCACTTATACGATTCGGTTTGCACTTCTAGCAAATCGCTGATTGCTAGTGAATTTTTAATCATAGAAAAGTTTCTTCTTTTTCTATAATCACCGCTTTGCTTTAATTTATAAGCCATTAATTATTTCACCCCTATACCTAGATTTTATAAAATCAGCCACATAAAAAGATGTGTTACCAATATATAATTCTATCAGCATTTTGTGAATAAGTCAATTGATTTTCAAACTTTTTCTAAACTTTTTCAAAATTCTTAAAATTAAAATCAAACAATTACCAGCTATATAAATATCATGATCTTTTTTTTATAAAAAAGTATACAATAAAAATATTAAGTATTGATTGCAAAGATGTCTACATTCTACTATTTTCTATCAAATCTTTCTTAAATTAATTACATAGAAAAAAGCAACCAAACGATTGCCTTTTTATCATTAACAAAATTACTTAAGTTCAACAGTAGCGCCAGCTTCTTCAAATTGAGCTTTAATCTTTTCAGCTTCTTCTTTGTCGATGCCTTCTTTAACATTACCACCATTATCAGCTATGTCTTTAGCTTCTTTTAATCCAAGTCCAGTTAAATCTCTAACGATCTTAATAACTGCAATCTTGTTAGAGCCAGCCGAAGTAAGAACTACATTTACTTTTGAAGGTCCTTCTTCAGTAGCAACCTGAACAGGTCCAGCAACAGCTACTGCTGATGGATCAACACCATACTCCTCCTTCATTGCATCTACTAATTCTTTGACTTCAAGAATAGACATTTCATTTAATGATTTAATAAATTCTTCTTTTGTTAATTTAGCCATATTTTATCCTTCCTTTCTTAATTATCTAATTTTAAAACTAATTTTCTTCTTTTTGTTTAGCATATAAATCCAAACAGATCGATAAATCTTTAACAGTTCCCATAAGACCCGCTGCAAGCATTGTAAGAAGACCCTCTCTAGATGGAATAGCAGCATAAACAGATAATTCACCAGCATCTACTACTTTTCCTTCAACTATACCAGCCTTCAATTCAAGTGCCTCATGTTTTTTAGCAAAATCACTAATTATTTTAACAGGGGCAAGTTCATCATCAGAAAAGCTAATAGCGGTAGGTCCCCCAAGATAATCATCAAGTTTGATATCAAGCGCATCGACAGCCCTCTTTGTCAAAGTATTTTTATACACTTTATATGAAGAGCCAGATTCTCTAAGTGCTTTTCTAAGTTCAGTAACTTCCGCAACATTAAGACCTCTAGGATCAAAAATAACAACTGATTTAGCATTCTCAAACTTGTCTTTTATTTCGTTTACAACTTCAGTCTTTTTTTCGATAATCTTTGCGTTTGCCATAGCATCATCCTTTCCTATACCAAAATTAAATCCCTCTTAATCGAGGGATAAAAAAACATACATTTTATTCCTCGGTAAGATTTTCAAGCTATTTTAGCCCTTACTGTCTTTGGCATAATATTTAAAAAATTTATATATTAAATTCATTTATTTGTCAAATGAATTTAAATCAATTTTAATACCAGGGCCCATTGTTGAAGAAATACTAATATTCTTAACATAAGCACCTTTAACAGTTGAAGGCTTAACTTTCATTATCGCTTCAACAAAAGCTTTAAGATTTTCAACTAATTTATTATCCTCAAAGCTAGCTTTACCAACAATCCCATGAACATTACCAAAACTATCAGTTCTGTAATTAACTTTGCCTCTTTTAGTCTCTAGTACTGCTTTAGCGGTATCCGTAGTCACCGTACCAGTTTTAGGATTTGGCATCAACCCTTTAGGTCCAAGTAATTTACCAATTTTACCAAGAAGTGGCATCATCTCTGGAGTAGCAATGATAACATCATATTCAAACCAATTTTCTTGTTCAATTTTCTGAATCATGTCAACATCGCCAACAAAGTCAGCTCCAGCTTCACGAGCCGCCTTTGCAGCATCACCCTTAGCAAGCACTAGTATTTTTTTAGTTTTACCAGTGCCATGAGGTAAAACAACTGCACCTCTCAATTGCTGATCATTCTTTTTAGTATCTAAATTCAAGTTCATGGCAATTTCAATAGATCCATCAAACTTTGAGTTAGAAGTTTCTTTAGCAAGCTTTACAGCATCTTCTATTGTATAAAATTTAGACTTGTCAACTTTCTCTAAATTAGCGACATATCTCTTACTTCTTTTCATTATTCATCCCTCCTTATGTGGTATTTGCGGACTTTTCTATCCTTCCACATAGGTATAAACCTATATGACATATTAATTATTCTTCTACTTTAATTCCCATATTGCGGGCAGTACCCTCAATAATCTTCATAGCTTCTTCTACAGTATATGCATTTAAATCTGGTAATTTAGTTTCAGCAATTTCTTTTAATTTATCTCTAGATATAGTTGCAACAGTTTCTCCCTTGCTAGATCCAGATTTAATTCCAGCAGCCTTTTTAAGTAAAAATGGAGCTGGTGGAGTCTTAAGTACAAAATCAAAACTTCTATCATCATAAATAGTAATCTCTACTGGAAGCACATCCCCCATCTTATCTCTAGAAGCATCATTAAACTTTGTACAAAATTCCTGCAAATTAATTCCCGCTGGTCCTAAAACAGTTCCTACTGGAGGAGCCGGTGTTGCTTTACCTGCCGGAATCTGTAATTTAATTTTTTTAGTAACTTCTTTAGCCACGAAAAACACCTCCTATATTTTTTTTCGCGTGTGGTCCTATCAGCTGTCCGCCTTCCACTTACTAACATAATAATATGTCTCGCAAAGGTAATGATAGCACACTTTTTTTTAAATTTCAACTATTTTTCTATTTTTTTAACAATAATGTTTTTATTTAAATAAATTTATAAAGTTTCAACTTCGCCCATATCGACTTCTACAGATGTTTCTTGGCCAAACAAATCTATTAAAACAGTAAGCTTTTGCTCTTTTAAATCCACACTATCAATTTTAGCAGTCATATCTTTAAATGGTCCAGATATAATTTTAACTTTTCGTCCCTCTGCTAAATCTTTACTTACATCTACTCTGCTCATTCCCATACTAGATAAAATCCTATCAACTTCTTGTGGAAGTAATGGTATTGGTTTAGCACCCTTTCCAGATGAACCAATAAATCCCGTTACTCCTTGCGTATTTCTAACAATATACCATGCTTCATCTGACATTACCATTTCGACAAGAACATACCCAGGAAACATTTTCTTGATTTTCTCTTTCTTGACACCATTTTTATATTCAATCTCTTTTTGTTCAGGGACAATAACTCTAAAGATATTTTCTTGCAAATCCATAGAGTTAATTCTCATTTCTAATTTTTCTTTTACTTTATACTCGTGTCCACTTACAGTATTTACTACATACCATTCCTTTTTCATTATAAACTACTCCTCAATATTGCCACCAACAAATCAATTACGTAGAAGAAAACACCAAAAAACGTCATAAAAACAATTGTAGAAAGCGAATACTTGACAAGTTCTTTTTTGCTTGTCCATCTAATTCGAGAAATTTCCTTTTTAACACCCTTAAAATAATCACTTATTTTACTCATAAATCCTCCTAAATTTAATTAAAATAAAAACACCTTAATTGGCTGATATAAATATACCATAGCCTTTTTGATTTTGTCAATAGTTTTTCATCATGAACATATACTTCAGTTAAAAAATTATTTTGTTAAGTTCCTATTATATTAAAAAACCTCTAATACATAAGTACAGAGGTTAAACTCACGTGGCGGCCAATGTAGGGCTCGAACCTACGACCTATCGGTTAACAGCCGAGTGCTCTACCGACTGAGCTAATTGGCCACGTCTTTTCATAAGACTTCTTAATTATATAATAATTTTTATCAATAATCAAGTACTTTTTAAAATTTTTCTTCAATTCGTAAATTTTGAAAAAAATAATTAGTTTACTAAACACCTGTTTTAATGTACAATATATATAATAAAGTA